>JANQRM010000352.1 GCA_028284565.1 Anaerolineae bacterium
GCTCAGTTCTGGGCTGGTCTTCTTGATGCAAGCAGGCTTCCTCTGCCTCGAAACGGGACTCACACGTAACAAGAACAACATCAACGTTGCTATTAAAAACCTCACCGATTTCGCGGTATCAACGGTCATCTTCTGGGCGTTTGGCTATGCCATCATGTTTGGGCAAACGGCTGGCGGATGGATCGGACTCAGCAACTTTGGCACGAGTTTTGATGTCGCATCGTCACAAGTGCTGGTCTTCCTCGTCTTCCAAATCATGTTCTGCGGGACATCTGTAACAATTTTGTCAGGTGCAACGGCTGAACGGATGAATTTCAAAAGTTATGTTGTTATCAGTATCCTCATCGCAGGAATCGTCTACCCCGTTTTTGGACATTGGGCTTGGAACGGTCTCGAAACTGGCACACTCACCGGCTGGCTGGGCGCGAGTGGTTTTGTCGATTTTGCAGGCTCAACTGTGGTGCATAGCATCGGTGGCTGGTCAGCATTGGCAATTTTGCTCATCATTGGCGCACGCAAGGGACGCTTCCCCAAAGATGGCGCACCACAAAAAGTGCAAGGGGCGAACATCCCACTAGCCACACTCGGAGTAGTACTCCTCTGGGTTGGATGGTTCGGCTTTAATGGGGGTAGCACACTCAGTATCAACGACTCAACCATCAGTATCATCGCCAACACGGTATTGGCAGGTTCAGCAGGTCTCGTCACCACCACGTTGATTGGGGCATACCGACGCGGACGTACCGAAGTCGATTTAGTCATTAACGGGTCACTGGCTGGCTTGGTGGCGATTACTGCTAGCGCACATGCTGTCTCGTTATCATCATCCGTCATTATCGGTGGCATCGCTGGGGTACTCGTTCTCCTAGCCGATGATTTACTCGTTCGTCTTCGTATTGATGATGCGGTCAGTGCCATTCCAGTGCATCTCGCCGCTGGGATTTGGGGAACGATTGCTGTCGGCATCTTCGGACAACCTGCCCTCCTCGGTACAGGCTTGGGTATGTTGGAACAAGTCGGAATCCAAGTGCTGGGCGTGGCTGTGGCTGGTGTCTGGACATTTGGAATCACCTACAGCGTCCTGCGCATTGTGAATCGCGTCTCAGCTTTACGTGTAACCGAAGAAGAAGAATATATCGGCTTGAATGTCTCTGAACACGGGGCAACCACCGAAATTTTGGACTTACTCAATGTCATGCAGAATCAATCTGAAACAGGCGACCTCAGCTTGCGCGTGGAAGAAGAACCCTTCACCGAGGTGGGACAAATTGCTAGACAGTACAATCAGGTTCTCAATTCGCTCGAAATAGAAGTGGAACGTACCGAAGCGATTGTCGATACTTCGATTGATGCTATTGTCACCTTCAATCAAAACAACTTGCAAATTATCTCAGCTAACCCTGCCTCCCAACAACTCTTCCAATATGACACAGCGCATTTCACCTCACGGTCCTTCCTCGAATTATTCGATTTCAACATGGAGGATGCGGATATCCGACGCTTAGTGGAGGTGTTCCACCGACTCGTCAGTGAAGAGACCTACGTCGAGATGACAGGGAAACATGCTAACGGTTCAACCTTCGATGTCGAGGTCATGGTCTCGGAGGTGGATTCGGCACAACAACCATTCTATACGGCGACAATCCGCGACATTCGAGAACGCAAAGAAGCACAAGAGATGATCCAAGCACAGAATACCTCGCTTCTCTCTGCCAACCGCGAACTTGCCGTTGCCAAACGCCGAGCCGATGATGCCACACGCCTCAAGACTGAATTTCTATCAACGATGTCACATGAACTCCGCACACCTTTGAACGCCATCATTGGCTATACCGAAATTCAACTCGCAGGCATGGCAGGCGATCTCAACGAGGAACAAGAAGAATACCAAGACCGTGTACTTGCCAATGCCGAACATCTCTTGGGTTTAATTAACGATGTACTGGACATTTCCAAAATTGAAGCCGGACGAATGGACATCGTACAAAAAGCCTTTGGCATCCACCGTTGGTTAGATGAGGTACTCGGCAAAACTCGCGTACTCGCTGAGGATAAAGGCTTACGGTTGGATGTTCATATCGACGAAGCTTTACCCGAGACACTTATTGGCGATGAAGTCCGCCTACAACAGGTCGCAATTAACCTGCTCTCAAATGCCATTAAATTCACTGAGATGGGATTTGTATCTATCAGTCTCGAACCTGCCGAGGAGATTGAGAAATGGCAAATCGTCGTCACGGATACCGGCAAGGGTATTCCGTCCCATCAATTGGAAACGATCTTCCAAGAATTCCGACAAGTCGATGGGTCATCGCGTCGTAAACATGGGGGGACAGGTCTCGGTCTTGCCATCGTGCGTAAACTTGCCTTGACAATGGGAGGCAATGTCCGTGTCAACAGCATGCTAGGAAAAGGCAGTACCTTCATCGTTACGGTACCACTTGTCACAGAAGATGAACTAGAACACAATACAGACAATATCATGATAGGAGAATTGTCATGAACAAAGAACAAACTCGTGAAACCTTAGACAAACTCCGTAAAGATATCAGCCAATGGACGGTGTTAATCGTGGACGATGAGCCAGATAATCTTAAAGTTGCTAAGACGATTCTGGCTTATCAAGGCGCATCGGTTCATATCGCAGAAAACGGCATCAAGGGCTTAGAGGCACTTGAAACTCTAGAACCATCCTTCATTTTGCTGGATATTTCCATGCCAGAGATGAACGGCTGGGATATGATTAAAGCCTTGCGTGAAAATCCCAAACACGCCGCTATGCCTGTGATTGCCTTGACCGCCCATGCTATGGCGGGAGACCGCGAGAAAGTCTTGGCGGCTGGATTCGACGGTTACATCAGCAAGCCCTTCCGTCTCACCTCCTTCTTGCAACAAATCACCGATTGCCTCCAAGAGATTCAAGATAAGCTCTCGGCGGATTTAGGGGAAGACGAATCGTCAACATCTAAATCAACAGAAACTTCCACAACCGTTAAACCAATTACCCAAATCAAACAAGAGACATCCTCTCCAGCTAACATAGACAATGCCGTCTTAATTGAAAAGGAACAGCCCAATGGACGCGAGTGAATGGCGCGTATTGGTCGTCGAAGATGAATATGACAGCATCACCATGGTCTCTAAAATCTTGTCACATCATGGTATCCAAGTGCAAGTAGCCGAAAATGGCTATGAATGTCTTGAAGTTGTCGTACAATTCGACCCCATTATTGTGGTGATGGACCTCGCTATGCCAGAGATGAACGGCTGGGAAACGCTTGTGCAATTGCGTTCCAATCCCGACACCGCTCATATCCCAGTGGTTGCCATTACCGCGTTCGATTCAGTAGATGTGGCAGAAGATGCCTATAAAGCGGGGTTTGATGGGTATTTCCCCAAACCAGTTAGCCCCAAGAACTTTGTCGAAGAACTTGCAGCGATTATCGGTTACTAACACAGGTCGTCCTATTGACTAGGGACCTTACCACGACTGTTGCCATTGTAAACGGGCTTGTTCTTCCACTTCGGCAAGGGCATTCCCTTGAGCAATACGTTCATAAAATCGGCGACGACGCTCTGCCTTTTCTTTATCAGATAACTCAGGCTTCTGCATCAGGGTCAATTTCGGTTCATCTGAGACTTGAGCTGTGATTTGATTGTCATCTTTCGCAAACATCGTGATTCCTCCAGAAAATTCGACTTATTCACACCATATAACCAATACCAATCCGTCTCAAGGACATTTGTCCTCAGCTTATGTTGAACTTAGAGTACAATGGAACCAATCCACTATCGCGGAGCTATTTTGATGCGTGTTGCCCATACCGAAACCACGATTCAGCACTATATCGACCACTATGAGATGGCGCGCTTCCTCACCGATGACTTGCTAAGACACTTGCAAATCTTCCATTTCCCAGCCTATAGCAATATTTATATCGAAGGGAATGACCAACTATATTTGTACTTCCTTGTCAAAGGGCAAGTGCAATGTAGCCACTATCACCTCAATGGCAAACTCGCTGTCTTTGCAGTTTCCAAACCCTTTTGTGCCATCGGTGACTTTGAGATTCTGAGTGATGAGCCACTCAAGAGTAATGTGACCTCCACACAAGATACGGTGATGTTGGGCATTGCCAGCGATATCGTCAAACGCTATGGCGCAAACGACCCACGCTTTCTACACTTTCTAATCGACCAACTGCGCGACAAGCTCTATAACACCAATGCGCTACAAATGAATCAGGTCTTATCCGTTATCAATCGCCTAGCCGTCTATCTCTTGGCACAAGAAGATGAAGGCATCGTTATCCTGCCAGATAAAGAAACCCTCGCCTCCATGCTTGGCACAACCAACCGCCACCTCAATCGTGTACTGAAAGAATTGGTCGAATCCGAGAGCATCAGTTCTGGCTATCCCCGTGTCTTGATTCTTAACCGAAAAGCCTTGTGCAATTTGACACAATAAAACATCCTCTGTAGTACCAAAGGTTGAATGTTTACGTAGGGTGCTAACATTGATGCGAGACAATTTTTATAGAACAGGTTATAATAGAGAGGAGCGCAAGCTGAGAGCGATGGATTGGAATGACCAAGAAAACAACACAACTGAGTCCCAATGAAGAAGTCAAGCCAGCTCAACAAACCACGAATGTCTTCAATTTGGGTTCATCTTCATCCCGTGTTGCTGTGCATATCGTCAGTGTCAACCTCCGCTTGGTCTTTGACCTCAAAACCCCGATTTTAATGGGACGTGGCGTTAAATCCGACCCACGCACCATTGGCTTAGACTTAACCCCCTTCCAAGCCGACCAGCTCGGTGTGTCCCGTCAACATGCCAAAATCCTCCACAAAGAGGGACGTATCTACGTCAGCGATCAAGGCAGTATGAACGGCACCTACCTCAACGATGCCAAACTCGAACCCAACATCGACTACGAAGTCAAACAACGCGACAAGCTCTTACTGGGGCGTTTCCTCGTCGAAATCGAATTGCTCACCAGCGACTCCATGATTTCATTTTAATTCATTCAACATACCTCTTACCCCATCGCTTGAACAACCGTGATTTGCCTGTAGAATGACGGACGATTGACACTTCATCACGAAACGGACGCATGAAACGGCTCTTCCGCACCACCCTTACCCTGACCATTGCACTGGTCTTGCTCGTCTTGGCATTCCAGAACGTCAGTGTCGAGGCAATGCTCACTATCCTCCAAGAGGGACAACTCCCCTACTTCCTCGTCGCCTTCCTACTAATGGGAGTCGCGTATGGGTTACGGAGTGTGCGCTGGTCGATTCTGCTCCGTGCAAAGGACAACTTGCCAGCCCTTGATGTTTTCTGGGCGACCTGTGTGGGCTATCTAGGCAATGCCTATCTGCCTGCACGTGCGGGCGATTTGATGCGAGTCGCCTTGTTGGGGCGCAAATCCAAACTCAATGAGGGCTATATCCTCGCTACGGCTGTGACTGAACGCTTGGTTGATGCCGGAGTCTTAGCCTTAATTCTCTTCCTCTTCATCGGACAAATCGAGCAGATTCCTGACGACCTGTGGAATGGGGCGCGGGTCATGGCATTGCTTGGCTTCGGCGGAACATTCCTTATCCTCGCCGTTCCTCGTTTTCAACATCTCTTTCTATCACTCATCCAACGCTTGCCACTACCCGACAATCTGCGCGACAAAATCAATCATCTCATCGCACAATTCTTTTTAGGCTTAGAAGCGGTGCAACATCCCACGCGCGGATTACGTTTCATCGGCATGACCCTCATTATCTGGCTCAATGACCTCGTGATATTTTGGTTCGTCGGTATGACCTTCGGATTTTCGCTAGATGTCCCTGTGATTTTGCTCTTACTGGCGGCGTTGGGCTTATCGAGTGCCATCCCCTCCACACCCGGCTATATTGGGGTCTATCAATTTGTGGCGGTGGTCATCCTCACACCTTTCGGCTACACCCGTGACGAAGCCCTCGTCTATATCCTTGCCATCCAAGCGGTGACCTACCTCGCCGTGACTTTGTGGGGTGGTATCGGACTCTGGCAATTGACACGCGCTGAATCACCAGCATTACAACCTGTCGGGGATAATGCCCCATGAACCGAATCAGTGTACTCATTTTGCTCCTCTATGGGATTATCGCCCTGCTCGTCTCTGCGCCCTTTTTGACGCAAGGCAACAGTGTGCTACTCGGTGCAGATTATTCAGGCACGATGCCCCTCTTCGGTGTGTGGTGGACAGGTCACGCGCTGACACACAATCTTGACTTTATTCAAACTGCCTATCTGCATTATCCAATTACTGAACCGATTCTCACCCATCTCAGCCTACCGACCAGCTTTTTCTATGAGCTACTGCACCCCCTCATGGGACCCTTTCTGGCATACCATTGGCTCGTCCCCATTTTCTTGACACTCAATGCCAGCATCGCTTATGGTTTCTTTCGTCAGCGTAGCGCATCCATCATGAGCGCGGGTATTGCTGGGGCAATCATCGCCTTCAATCCGGTATCGTGGGGGGTGATCAGCACGGCTCAACTCGGTGGCTTAGCCATCTTCTGGTTCATCTTATCCCTTTGGTGGACAGACCGCCTCATTGCTTCCCCCTCACCGGCTCGCTTCATTTTGTTGTTGATGAGCCTCGATTTCACCGTGACGACATCCCTTGCCTTCATCAACTTGCTCATTGTCGGCTGGTTGCCCTATGCTATCTTCCGCGCCCGACAAGTCAAACACACCGACGAAGCTATCAACCAACTCATCACCATCGGACTTGCCCTCTTCGCCCTGCTTGCCATTTATCCGCTTGCCCCACTCGTCTGGTCGAGTTATAGCAACGGCTACGACTTCAATCTCGCACCTCAACCTGAACTCATCTCATCTATATCATGGAGTGGCTGGCTCATTCTCTTGGGGATTGGCTGGCTGGTCGGACTCATCATCCGTAGCGGACATCCCACCCAACGCCTGTGGAGTATCATTGGTATCTTGAGTCTCATCATTTTCATTCAACCCCAACTCGCACCCTTGGGTCTGGTAGATACCCCCCTTGCCATTCCTATCGCTCTCGATTTTTCAACAACAGGCTTCTTCTATCTCGCCGTGATAGCTATCGCCCTCTTGTTGATTGGTGATTCCAACTCCGCGATGGACACATCACCTTCATGGGCAGAACTCATTGTTGTGACACTAGGGACAGGTCTCGTTGTATTGCTCAGTTGGCATACAACACTGCCTACATCAACTATGTCACATTATCAAATCTACGACACTATTGCCGATGACCCCGAAAATTACGCCGTACTTGAATATCCCTTTGGCTTCCATTCACTCGTCACAGGTGACGAACTAGGCTTCCCAGACCATGCTCTACAAACCCAAACAGGACTCTTCTGGCATGGACAACGTTTCATCGGGGGACAATCTGCTTCGCCAGTGGATTTAGCACCCTACCAAAACAATCCCTTCATTCAAATAGCGTCTTTGCAGTCTGTCGAAGACGAAATCCGCACCATCGCGCAGGACTTCCAACATACCGTCGATTTATGGCGCATCGGCTACGTGCTGATACATGAAGATGTCGTTGATACACGGGGTATCCAACAATGGCTGACCCACACCGGCTCACATTGTCTTATAGGACAGAAAGCGAATATCTCTATCTGGCGCGCAAACTGGCACCCTTTGGGCTGTGAGCAACAGGTCTTGGATATAGGTAGTGAATTGGATGAGTTATCCATAGGTGATGGCTGGCATTCCCGCGAAAGTTGGAGCGACGAATTGACTGTGCGTTGGGCTAGCATAACAGAGAGTTCCCAACTCAGCGTATGGTCACAAAATCCCACACAACTCACCATTCGTGCCGCCTCACCCATCGAAGGGCAACAAGTCACCATCCTCATCAATGGTATCTCTCTAGGTACGGTTGATTTAGCCACCGATTGGGCAGACTACACCTTGTCTATTCCAGCCGATGCCCTGCGACCTGATGGCTATCTCGACATCACCTTGCAACATGCCAGCGTGGAACTCATTGATGGACGACAACTCAGCGCAGTCTACGATACCGTTATATTGGAGGCATCCCCATGACCCGTGACCTGACCTGCCTCACCATCATCGCACCCTTCTTTAATGAGGAGAACGGCGTGCGTCCTTTCTATGCAGAACTCCGCGCGCAACTCGAACCCCTCAACCTTGATTTGACTTTTATCTTCGTGGACGATGGCAGTCGAGACCAGACCGTACTCGCCCTCAATGCCCTTGCCGATAGCGATGATCGTGTGAGCGTCCTCAGTTTATCGCGCAACTTCGGACATCAAATCGCCCTGACTGCTGGACTCGATTTCGTCGCAGAAGGAGAAGCGGTGGTTGTGATGGATAGCGACCTGCAACACCCGCCGTCCGTCATCCCACAGATGCTAGAAGAATACAAACAAGGTGCAGAGATTGTCTATGGTGTGCGTAATAAGCCAGAGAAGATGGGCTTCTTAAAACGCCTCACATCGGGCGGATTCTATAGCCTGATGAGTCGCTTTGCCAATATCCACCTCGTGGCAGACGCAG
>JANQRM010000376.1 GCA_028284565.1 Anaerolineae bacterium
GACATGGAATCCGCCTCGTAATGCCGCCGACACCCCAACTTCCGAATCTTCAAATACCAGTATCTGCCACGGGAGCAAGTTCAGCCGACCTGCCACCCACATAAAAACATCCGGCGCAGGCTTATAATTAACCACCATATTGCCATCCCCAATCGCATGAAAGGCATCCGACAAACCCAATTGAGATAATACTGCGCGGACATTCTTACTCGCAGACCCAACCGCCACCTGCCAATCACGCGCTTTAGCCCTATCAATGATTTCTCGAATACCGGGCGCACAATGCGCTGGGGTGAGTTGCTTTAATGAATCTAGAAAATAGTTATTCTTTCGGTTCATCCACGCGCGAGCTGTATCCTCATCAATGGTCTGACCAGCCAGAATACGCTCCAAACTCGCCCGACGCGACAGCCCACGAATATCCTCATGCTCGACACCAAAGGGAATTCCAACTTCTTCAGCAAGGCGTTTCCATGCCATAAAGTGGATTTCAGCAGTATCTGTAATCACACCATCAAGGTCAAAGATAATCCCACGAATATCGAAGGGTCTGGGTTGTGCCATAATTTTCTAGTCATCTCTGTGTCAACAATCACGTTAGCGTATCATAAATTAGGAGGGGATGTTGCGAAAGATAGCAGTGCAAAACACTCTGATTTGTCGCTTTTCAACCCAAGGTTTGACGAATCCCCTGTGTCGTACTCCCTTGACAGCCCTCAGAATCATCCTTTACCCTTCTGATGAAATATATTTGTCATGGAACTTGATGCGTTCAAAGCGAAAAATCAAACGGGACTATAACAAACCCTTCTTCAGCAATCGTGGCAGTGGGCGTGGTTGGTTACTCTTTGCCTTTGGTCTGCTCATCGGGGGCATTATCGGCTTCACCTATTGGCAGTTTGATAACATACAGCTCGCCGCACTAGAAGTCATTGGCATTGCACCTACAGCCACCCCTTTCGCCAGTGATTATGCCAATAAAGGCGCACAGTTGTATGTTGACGGGAATGTAGTTGCCGCAGAGCGTGAATTTGCTCACGCTGTCGAACTACAACCAAATAACGTTACGTATCTTTATGAGTACGGCAAAATCCTCATCGAGCTAGAGCGTCCAGAAGAAGCGGTTCCTTATGCAGACCGTGCCATCCAAGTTGCGCCCGATGATGTGCGTGGTTATGCACTCAAAGCCCGCGCACTCATGTGGTCAGACCCAACCGTGGCAATTCCAACGGCGGTCACCGGCATAGAGATTGACCCCAACTACGCCCCGCTTCATGGTGTATTAGCTATCGCCTACACCAACATCGGACGTTATGGACAAGGCTTAGAACGGGGTCTTGAAGCGATTCGACTTGACCCCCTTGATCCCTTCGTTCATCGTGCCTACTCAATTCCGTTGATATTTACTGGACGGAACTCCCAAGCTATCGAACAACTCGAAGAAGCCATTGCGATTAACCCCAACCTGACCGCACCCTATTTTGAACTCGCAGGGCAATATCGTGCCATAGATTTCCCAGAGATGGCAGTTGGGATATTCCGTCGCATACTGGCGATTGACCCCGATAATGCCAAAGCCTACTTGCGCCTCTGCCAAACCTACGCTGGAGAAGGGGAGTTCATCGAAGCAGAAGGCTTCTGTGATGTCGCCCTAGAGATTGACCCCAATTACGCACAGGCACATCAATGGCTCGGACAAGTCCAATACACCCGTCGCAATTATGAAGGGTCGATTGACTCCTTTCATCGCTGCGTTGAACTCGGCTCAACTGCAGTCGAATGCTACTATCTGCGTGGATTAGCACACTACATTTTAGGCGAATGTGATGATGCGTGGGTCGTTCTGCAAGAGTCACTTCAATACGCTGTACAAGAACCCATTATACAGAACATCACTATTGGCTTAGAGAACGTTACCATTAACTGCGTGGGTTACCAAAACGCTCAACTCCCAACGCCCATTCCACCGACTCCGATTCCACCCACACCCATCGGTGGGATTTAAGCGAGGCATCTAAACCTCATGCAAATCCAGCGCAATTATCGGGACCCTTTCTTTCGGGAACGGCGACCCAATTATCTCAAACGTTTCTTGACTGTCGTCGGTTTGGTTGCAGGTATCATCTTCATTCTTTGGACACAATTGGATCGGATTGAAGCCACCGCAATGGATATGATGGGCTTGTCACCCACAGCGACTCCCCGTGCTAGTGATTGGGCAAACCAAGCCTCAGAAGCCTACCGACTGGGAGATTTAGATTCCGCCATCCAAAACATGGAAAACGCCTTAACAATCTTTCCGGATGATGAAAGTTATCTCTATACTTACGCCAACATGCTGATTGAGCAAGACCGCACTGATGAAGCCTTCTCGATTGCCGAACAACTCATCGCTATTGACCCGAATAGCCCGCTAGGTTTTGCAGTCGAAGCTCGTGCCTATGTCTGGGATTCACAACCCAATTTGGCGATTCCGATTGCTCGTGCTGGTTTTGAACTTGATAATGCGTTTGTCGATTTATATACCATTCTTGCTCGCGCTTACGTCAATACTGGACGTTGGAATGAGGGTTTAGAGATGGCAGAAATCGCCGTTAATCTTGCACCGTCATCCGCAGACGCCCATCGCTCTTATGCTCATGCCCTCACATCAGTCGCTGAATATGAATTGGCGATGCAAGAACTCGAACAAGCCATTGAACTCAATCCGACTCTCATTCCCTCCTATTTCGAGTTGGCATTTTTGTATTTGTCAAATGACCGTGACCAAGATGCTATCGCAGTTTATGACCGCATCTTGTCCATGCAACCACGGAATGCCCGCGCCCAACTCCGTCTTTGTGAAGCCTATCGCAAAAACGGTGAATTCCAGCGCGCGCTTGGTTATTGCCAAGATGCAGTCGATAATGACCCCAGCTTTATCACAGCACATTTCCAACTTGCCATGTTGCATTATCGTGACCGACAATTTCCACAAGCCCTCCAATCTTTCCAACGCTGTGTGGAACTCGACCGTGATAACTTGGGCTGTACCTATCGCTTGGGATTGTCACATTATTATGTACAAGATTGTGATGCAGGTTGGTCGATTTTGCAGGATGCGCTAGTGATGGCACAGGCACGCAATGATGAGGAAGTCATCGAAAATATCCGTCAGGGGCTACAGTCCATTGCCAGCGACACCAACTGTCCAGCTTATAACAACCGCGCACCTACTCCCCTCGCACCTATCAGCCCAAGTGAAAACAACACAGAAGATGCATAATTGCTTATGAAACGGAATACCTTTCAAGAGATATATAAATTTGACATTGTTAGTAGTTTAGAGCGAATATCTTTTATTGGGTCTTGCTTGGCGTTCTTGGTGACTTGGCGGTTCAATTAATTTGACTGGGACAATTTAATCATGCAGATTCGGACACCGAAAAAATATCAGGGACGACAACAACGCAGTGTGCTTGGCTGTCGTCGTATCGTGATGTCCCTCTTCCTGATGGGCTTGATTGCGATAGGTGTTGGGGTCTACATGAATCGGGATTGGATTGCGCCACCTATCCAAAATGCTTTCAATGAACTTGTCCAAAATGTCGAAAGTGGAGTCGCCACAGCACAAGCACCGACTGCCACGCCCACCGAAGACCCTACCACCAAATTGGTCGAAGCCGATAATTTCTGGCGACAAGGTGCAGTCAATGAAGCTCTCGATACCTACTTACAAATTGTCGAATCGACCCCCAATAACTTTGACATTCATGATCGCATCGTCTTGGCGATGATTACGCTCGGACGACCGGCAGAAGCCCTCGATTATGCTGAACGTGCCATCAACGCCGACCCCTTTGCCTCCGATGCATGGGCGATTCGCTCGTGGGCATTAGATTGGAACGGACGTGCCAGCGAAGCCATCTCCACAGCACTCTACGCGCTCGAACTCAATCCTGATAATGCCCGTGCCTTAGCCTATCTCGCCGAAGCCTACAACAGTCTGGGCTTTACCGACCGCGCCTTATCCACAATTGACCGTGCTTTAGAGATTAACCCCAATAGCTACGAAGCTTACCGTGCACGAGGTCTTATTAATTGGGCGACACTCTTTGATCTCGACTCGGCTCTCGTGGACTTTGAAACCGCCTACAACCTCGCTCCCAACATGACCTTCATTGCGATTGATATGGCAAATGTCGAAATTGGACGACAAAATTATCAAGCCGCCGTTGATATTCTCGAAGGGGTGACAGAATCTTCACCCAACAACTCCCTTGCGCTCTATCAATTAGGGAACATCTACAATCGCTATCTTGGTGAAGTCCCAGAAGCCATCAATTACCTCCAACGCTGTGTCGATACCAACCCCAGTAGCATCGATTGCCATTACTTACTCGGACGCGCCCAATTCCGTGAAGAATTCTATTCGGAAGCTACGCGCAACTTCGAACGTGCCATTGAGTTAGGTTCACAAAACCCCTTCCATTTCTGGTGGGCGGGCAACGGTCAAATCACGCTCGGCAACTGCAATCAAGCGATGGTCTACTTTGAAGAAGGCTTTGAAATTGCCCAACGGGGTTCAAATGTAGATTTGGTACAAGATTACCGTGACCGCATGGCAGAATGTTCCGGCTTCTCACCCGTCCCACTCGACACCCCAACACCAGAACCCGATGGGAACGGCGATATTTAAGCTAACTCAATGACTCAACCCACAAGTCAAACGTTCCACTCGATAAATACCCATTCACACGCACCGAGTAGATGCCATCTGCAGGCAACGTCAAATCAATGCTCGGATTCAGTGACCCTTCAAAATCGTCGCTCTCGCCAATCACCGTCCCATCCGGCGACATCACCACTAACACGGGGTCCATCGTCTCACCCGGCTTCGCCACGACTCGCACACGCACTCGTTGCCCTGCTTGTCCCTGGAACACATAAAAATTATACGACCCTCGTGGCACAAAATCATCAATCGACAGCAACGTAGAAACTTCCGGCAGAGGAGTTGCCGTCGGCGCAAGATTGATATACCGCCAGACCAACGTATAAGCTCCCGTATTAAAGCCTGTCGCATCCCGCACCCGCACAAAGTACGTGCCGTCTTGCAATATCTCATATGCATTGATAAGTGCTGTCGTGTCGCCCCCGCTATTATCATCAAAAGACAATACAGTCCCGTGCGAATCCACAATCTCGACAAGAGGGTCAACGATAGACGTATCACTTGGACTCGCCGCCACGGTAATCACATCGCCTGCGTTCAGCTTGACTTGCCACACATCACGCAAGCCCCGCCAGACCAAATCACTCGTTTGGAGCCCATTATCCTCCGGTTCACCCCGATACACATCTTGTCGGGTCGTCCCCGTACCATAAGACAGCAAATATCCGCCTGCTTGCCCACCATTTTCCGCACTGACAAACACCAGATACGCTCCCGTTTCCGGTGCAACAATCCCTGTTAATATTGC
>JANQRM010000295.1 GCA_028284565.1 Anaerolineae bacterium
TCCCAATATTGATGTGCAAGGTTCTCCACTGAATGTTGGGGATGCAGAACTGTACCGCAATCCGGATACTGTGGCAGACATAACGCAACTTGCACCCAATCAGTGTTTGCTTCTCACAGCCGATAGTCCATCCAGTGGGTCGCCTGACGAATGTGACATCATTGCCCAGCGTGACTTATCCGCGTCTGTTGCCTTTTGGCTGGCGGATTTTGAAGTTGAGAGTGCTACGGATGGTCAACGTCATACCTGTCCTGCCGCTGTACCTGATAAGCGGATTGTGTGCTTGATGCCCCGATGAAACCAATAACAATTTCCAAAAAGAAACTATTTGGGGTTTTGATTATCATTGCCTTTTTGCTCTGCCTTGTCAGCATCACACTGAAGGCAACTGAGTGGCGCGTTGGGACGAACAACACCTATTTGTTGTATCAGACGGCACTCGCTTTTAATGTTAATCGAGAGGGCAACATCCCAACATGGTATTCGTCTTTGCTCTTGTCGTCGGTTGCTGTGGTAGGATTCATTATTACGTATGCCAAGTTTCAATCGAAAGCACGTTATTGCTTTCATTGGGGAGGGATTGCACTCTTGTTTCTCTACCTCTCGATAGATGAAGCTGCCGCCTTACATGAACGCCTAACAACACCTATTCAAGAATCGCTCAATGTGACGGATTATCTCTATTTTGGCTGGGTGGTCGTGGGGATACCTGTTGTGATTGTGTTGGGGGTGACTTATTTGCGCTTCATCTTGCATTTGCCCAAGCGAACCCGCAATCTGTTTTTGCTCTCGGCATTGTCCTATATCGGTGGTGCATTGGTTGTCGAATCAATTAGTGCGCGAGTCTGGTACGAAAACGACGGGACGAGCTTACTCTATTCGTCCATCGGCACATTCGAAGAATTCCTAGAGATGTTTGGGGTGATTCTTTTTCTCTATAGCCTGCTCGACTATATCGAGAATCAATTCGGCAAATTGCAAATCGGGATGCTTCATCAAGCAGAATCAACAGAGGGATAGCTGTGTGCCATCCCACTCAAGTATATTCACGACTTACTCTTCTAACTACCGCTACCGCTTCCGGAACCACTGCCACTACCACCACGATTGCTTTCACAGCGTCGTCGCCAACCATGGGCAGGAGCCCACGGAGGAGGCGCATTCTGGCAGTTACCCGGATCACGCCAGACATCACCATCGTTGATAAACACTTCAACGTTGATAATTATGACTTGTATCGCCACGATTACAATCACATCTGTATCATCCAGCAACCCGCCTTCGACACGAATCACATCCCCAATCTGAATGACGCTGAGGATAGGGTCGTCATCATCAAGTTCAATATCAATGTTGAAAATTGTGATGATGTTGACATTGATTTGTTGGACAGGACCTTCGATGACGATGATCACAGGGACATCATCGGTGTCGTCAATTTCACCACCAAAGTAATAGGCGGTATCTGTCGCTTCGACCACTTGACCATCATACAAACCAAAGACGGTGGCTGTGTTCGCTTGTTGTCCTTCTAAGACGCTAAAAGGACCAATTTCGCATTCAACGGTTTCATCAGGGAGCAACATCGTCGGTATACTACACGAGGACACATCATTGCGATTGTCAGACAAGAAAATAGCATCAACAGGGACATTGCCATCATTCGTGACTTCAATGCGGTAGCGCAATTCTTCATCGAGTGCCAGCACAGCACCCGGCGCATCATCGGCTTCCTGCCATGCGTCGTCACCCCATACGTACTTTTCTATATTGAGTGACGGTTCAGGCGTGTCGTCATCTGTATCATCATCGTCGTCATCACCATCGCCTGATGAAATGATAATGATGGTAATCGCCGTCACACGTCCATCGAGAAGTGTGCCGGTTACATTGACTTCTACACCAACTTGTAATTGATTTAAGAAGCTGACATCAATATCGCCAACATCGACCAATAAGCCACCAATCGTCAGCTCATTGTTATCCGTCATGACTTCAATTGTGCCGTCAAACTCAATCGGTGTGCCTTCATCCACCTGTGCATACACAGATAGCACAAGTGCAAGACACACTAAAATGAGAAGGAGAATTTTCGGGGAACGCATCACAATTGCCTCCAGATATGAAAACGTTACATTACATTATATGGCAAAGTTCGGACTTAATATATAAGTACCAAAGTCCTATGCCAAAAAAGGAGGGCTTGATGGCTAGCGTGGAAAATGGGAGAATCGAAATCAATAAAATCTGATGGGAAGCCTTAATGAATCATCTACAAAACGAAACGAGTCCCTATTTACTGCAACACGTCGATAATCCTGTCGATTGGTATCCATGGGGCGATGAAGCCTTTGAACTCGCCAAAGCACAAGATAAGCCGATATTACTCAGCGTCGGCTATAGTGCTTGCCATTGGTGTCATGTGATGGCGCATGAGAGCTTTGAAGATGAAGCCACTGCCAAAATCATGAATGAGTTGTTCGTCAATATCAAAGTAGACCGCGAAGAACGTCCTGATGTGGATGCGATTTATATGGGTGCGGTTCAAGCCATGACTCGCAGTGGGGGCTGGCCCATGACGGTCTTCATGTTGCCGGATGGTCGTCCATTTTATGGCGGGACTTACTTTCCGCCACAACCACGTTATGGGATGCCGTCGTTTATCCAATTGATGCAGGGAGTCCATGAAGCCTATATCAATCGTCGTGACCAAGTGGAAGAACAAGCGACGAATCTAGCGAATGCCTTACGACGGGATGTACTGAATATCGGGCAGACGGATGATGCTGGACTGACAATCGACCTATTGGACAAATCGGCACAGGGCATCATGGCGAATTTTGACCGTAACTTTGGTGGCTTTGGTTCCCAGCCGAAGTTTCCGAACCCAATGAATCTCGAATATCTGACACGCTATATCAAGCGGACAGACGACAAAGAAGCCTTGCATATGCTGACCTTTACGCTGGATAAGATGGCAAAGGGCGGAATCTACGACCAGCTAGGCGGGGGATTCCATCGGTATAGTGTCGATGCGATGTGGTTAGTTCCTCATTTCGAGAAGATGCTCTATGACAATTCACAACTGAGTCGGGTGTATCTACATGCCTATCAATTGACAGGGAACGAGTTCTACAAGCAGATCGCGGTGGATATTTACGATTACATTCTGCGCGAGATGACGGCTCCAGAAGGTGGGTTCTATAGCACGACAGATGCGGATAGTGAAGGTGAAGAAGGCAAGTTCTTTGTCTGGACAATTGAGGAACTGACGGAAGCCATAGGGTCAATTTTAGAGGATGTTCCCCATGCTGTTGAGGTAGCGGTGGAATATTGGGGCATGTCGAAAGGTGGCAACTTCGAGGGATCGAATATCCTCAATGTGCCGAATGATGCGGATGTCGTCGCAGACCGATTGGGCATCAGTGAAAACGAATTGCATGAAGCATTATCAGTGATTAAAGATCAACTCTATGCGATGCGGACGAATCGAATTGCGCCGGGATTGGATGATAAGATTCTGACGGCATGGAACGGCATGATGCTGGCAAGTCTGGCGGAAGCGGGGCGGGTACTCAATCGTGAGGATTATGTGGTGGCGGCTGAACGGGCGGGTGATTTTTTATTGGATAAGCTGGTTGATGAACGCGGGCGATTGTTGCGGACGTATAAGAATGGCATCAGCAAACTCAATGGCTATTTAGAGGATTATGCCAACTTGATCGATGCTTTGCTGGAATTGTATCAATCGACCTTTATGGAGAAGTGGTTTGTCGAAGCACGACGATTAGCCGATGTGGTGCTAGAACATTTCCGAGCAGGAGACGGCGGATTTTTCGATACGAGTGATGACCATGAGCAGTTGATTACGCGTCCAAGAGAGTTGCAGGATAATGCAACACCGTCTGGGAATGCGATGATGGCAAAGCAGTTGGTGCGCTTGTCAGCCTATACGGGCGATGTTAAATATGATGATGCGGCGAGGCAAGTGACACGAAAGCTCATCGAAGCGGTGAAGCAATATCCACAAGCCTTTGGTGAATCCTTGAATGTGATGGATATGCTCGTCAATGGTGTGACAGAAGTCGCGATTGTGGGGAATCCAATTCTAGCGGAGACAAAAGCCATCTTAGGCGAATTGCGAGAGCCATATCGTCCCAATGTGGTGGTGGCATTGGCAAGGGAGGATATGGGTGAGGATGCGACAATTCCATTGTTGGCATATCGGAGCAAGAAGAACGACCAAGCAACGGTGTATGTGTGTGAAAACTTTGCATGTAAGATGCCAGTGAATGAGGTTGAGGCGATGAAAGCCTTGCTGAATGGGGATTAGATGTTGCCTGTGAAGAAAATAGCGAAAGTAATGAGCCGTGAGTTGGGCAAAATTTGCAATTGAAAAACTACAAAATGGAGAAACAACGCAAATCCGTCCACGTGGACATTCGATGAAAGGGAAGGTCGATCATCGAGACTTGGTGACACTTGAACCTGTTGATGCCGATTGTCTTGAAGTTGATGATATTGTGCTGGTGCGTGTTAAAGGGCGGGTCTATTTACATCTCATCAAAGCCAAGAAGAAAAATCGATTCTTAATCGGGAACAATCGTGGTGGGATAAACGGCTGGGTCGGCGAGAACGCTATTTATGGGATTGCTACAAAAATCGAACCCTAGCTTGTGCAATAGATGAGACTACCCCTACGAATCGTTTCATCTTCTCGTAAGATAGGCGCACCTTGAGAGCAATAGAAAGCCAAGCCTGTGCCACGTTTACGGGACAAAATCGTTGTTGTCGATATTGAAGCGACTTGCTGGGAAACTGACCCGCCACCGGACGG
>JANQRM010000395.1 GCA_028284565.1 Anaerolineae bacterium
CGGTCCCCCATTCATGTTCGCTTTGGGTCGGGTTGGGGTCATTGAATTCTTCATATCTCCTCGTCCACCCATAGTAAAGTGAGAGCTGTTAATTGGCTAGGTATTTGCCAAAGATAACCCAAATAAAAAGAACCGTTTTCCATTAACTCAGAAGTCTGCTGTACTCATTACCTGTTGATTATCCGAAAAAGATTCATCAGGTCCAGTTCAGAGATGACTGCTTCATCACAATCCAGTAATTCTTTACCCTATTCACTATGAACAGACAAATATATAACACAACCAACTGGATAACATCCTGTATCGCATCAAAACCATTTGGTGATAGATATTAGATTACTTGGTTCAAATGCTAGTTGTAGGCTATCAGTTGCTGAGAGAAAGGCTCGGCATTTGAATCTTTTTGAAGTCGTGATTTATCCAAAATTGAGGGGTCCTTCAACGCCGACCACTCGCGTCCCGCAGAAAAATCGATAGGTTTCAATTGTCCCTTCTTCACTGAAACCACTCCATCCCCAAGCAGGTCGTGGAGCCATTAGATTAAGGCTAATCATACTACTGCCATTGACTTTCACTCCACCAGCATGAACCTTGCGTCCGAAATCCATCGCTCTGTCTTCATCAGTACTGAAGATATAGGCTTCTAGTCCGTAGGGGGTCCCATTCGCCAAAGCAAGGGCTTCACCGTCTGAGGTGAAACTGTGGATAGTGCCGATAGGTCCAAAAATCTCATCTTGTGCGTCGGCAATATCTATTCCTGCAATTAGAACCGGCCCAATAAAATTCCCATTCAAATCCGGCAACGATGTAACGGATTTGGCTTTACCCCCTTTTTCGAGTAAGCTATCTCGTTGCTGCGTAATTTTTGCTAGATGACTTGAATGAACAATCGGACCCATCATACTTTCGGCAGAGAGCGAATCACCAATTATAACTTTTTCTAACCTAGCGAATACCGCATCGAGTAAGTCATCTTGGATGCTTGCGTGGACAATCAAGCGTCCTAAAGCTCGACACCATTGTCCGTTAAGCGTAATCATCAAATTGATGACCCCTTGAGCCGCCTCTTCTATATTAGCATCAGCAAAGACCACAACAGGGTTATTGCCACCAAGCTCAAGCTGTGCTGGTTTAAAGTCGAGTGAGCAAGCAGTTGCAATCGAGCGTCCGCCTTCTAGTCCACCCGTAAAGGTCACAGCTTTGATACGCTTATCTGCTACCAACTTTTTTCCGACTTCTGCACCACCATGTACAATCTGAAAAACGCCGTTGGGGATTCCAGCGGCATGGGCGGCATCTGCAAAGACATCACAACCATTGGGCGACCATTCGGTTGGTTTGAGGATACAAGGCGCGCCCGCCGCCAGTGCATTCGCCACTTTATGAGCCGCCATCGGTGCGGGTGCATTCCAAGGAACAAGGGCTAAGGCGGGTCCCCAAGGTTTTCGATGGATTTCCACTGTATTACCATTGGGTCCTTCCATTGTGGAGATTTGCCAACCACTGTTCATCTGCTCAATTGCCAGATGCCATGCGCCAGTGGTAATGATATTGAGCATACTGGTTGTGCTGATGACTGCGCCTGTTGTCAAGGCTTCTAAGTGAGCGATTTCATCTTTGCGGTTATCTAATTCATCAGAAAAGGCGACAAGATATTCTGCACGTTCTTCAATCGGCATATCTGACCATGAACCTTCGGTGTGGACATGCCACGCCGTTGCCAATGCCTGTTCGATTTGGGCATCTGAGCTAGCCATTTGCTGTTGGATTTGCTCGCCTGTATTGGGATTTTCGAGCCAGACCCCCAAATTTTCTGTTGGTGTGGAAATTTCACCATCAATATAATCTTTTAAGTTGGGAACAGTCGTCATGTTGAGGTAACTCCTATTGGCTAGGAATGTGTGGATTCGTCTGTGAATACTTGGGTCGAGCTTCGCTTTTCATGGACATCTCCATCTAAACCACGTGGGTCGTCTGCATGGCGATGGGTTGCTGTTGGGGCAAGTTTATACCCTTGCGCATGCAAAGAACGGATAGCTTTTGTGTCACGATATAAAACGGTTGAACGCGTTCGTTTATTCGGTGGCTCTAAGAAGACGAAATCGGGTTCACTATAACGCTTGAGTGCATCATTGATTTCTGCTGGCATAAAAGCAAGGACATTATTGCCTGCTGAGACACCGATATGAAGCGGAGCATCGGGTCCGAGTTTGTCAAAATGCAAAATGCCATCTATCAAACGCCCCGTAAATGTGCGCACGTGTAAGGGTCTTCCACGAAAAGTCACATTGGTTTGGATGTAATGTTCACCGTCAAAGTCGATGTAGACGAGATTATCGAAGGGAGAAGCTCCCGGTGATTCTGCCTCTTCATCACGATCAATTGGCGAGCCGGATAAGTCATAGAGTTCGATATGGTCATGCCAGATACCATTCATCATGTTGAGCATGTAACCAACCGTCCCGACTGCAAAGCTCATGGGTTTTTAATCACACTAAAATCAGGTGTGTAGTGTTCCTTTGTGACCATCTCTGCCGCCATCAAGCGACCCCGTTCTGGTGGAAAAGCTTGGACTAATCCCATCGATAAATCACGTAAAGCACGTGCAATTACACTTGAATTATTGGTATTGCTTGTCCCACATGCTTTGAGTGCGTTGACTCCAACATTGAATGAGAGTTCAGCAACAGAACTTTTGGCTAAACGCCATTGTCGGATCACCTGTTCTCTGGTTAAGAGGGGCGGTTCAGACGTTTCGATATTTAGTTGGTGACGCAACCACAAATATGCGGCTTCCAAATCGTTGGTCATTTGTCCGATCAGTTGTTGATGAAAGGGACTCTCGGCAATCGGGCGACCTGTATCTGCGAAGGTTTTGCTCATGAGATAATTGAGGGTGAAATCATAAACATTTTGTGCAGTACCAAGATAAATCGCCGTGCCCGCCAATTGATTGCCGACAAATGACCCCCGGCTGACTTGCATCATCAGCACAAACGCATTCGGAATCGTCAGTGCATCGTCATCTGCAACAAAGACATCTTCCAGAATGATACCGTTAGTGGCAGTTGCTCGCATACCCAGTGAATCCCACGGCGCACGAACTGAAACACCTTCTGCATCGCGTTTAACAAAAAAGACCGTTAAACCTTCAGCAGTGTCATAACCCTCTAGCGCAGCGGTGACCAGATATTCATCAGCAACCCCACTGGCACAACCAAAGAACTTAATCCCGTTCAAGAGCCAACCCCCATCAACCTTGCTGGCTTTAGTCTTAATTGTGATGGAGCTGGTACTCGTTTTGGTCGATTCACTAGCGAAATTGGCTAACCACTTGCCTTCTGTTCCCATTTTGTGGAGGACTTTTTCTGCAAAAGCTTTCACAATTGGAATTTCATAGTCGGTAAATAGCCCCGCTTCAATCGCTTCGAGTGACAATAATCCCCGTGAGGCAGAACTACAATGGAAGAAATAAGCGAGAGCAGTCGATGGGCAAGCCGTTCCCATCGCAAAGCAAGCAGAGGCTAAATCACGCAATGTGCCACCCATACCACCATATGCTTCTGGGACAATTAAGCCTAATAAACCCACATCACTTAGCGTTTGAATATGTGGTATTTGAAATTCGCCAGATTGATCGGCTTCAACCGCTGAGTCCCGTAAACTCGGCAATATCGATTCGACAACTGTGGCACGTTCCGCCTCGACTGATGTCATATCGGTGAGTAGCTGTTTTCCGGTGAGTTGTCGTTTCGCTTCAATATCCATCATGTCTTCTGCTCAGTCAACTTCTATTCGTCTGCAAATAAGTCGCGTTTAATGAAGCGAGATGTGAGGAAACGCCAGATAATCTTCGGTGTGGTCAGCCAAGCAATCGATGTACCATCTTTGGTATTAGCGAGCATTTCCTCCACCAAATAAGGTGTCACTGTTTCGACTTTATCTGCCAGAATATTGAAAAATTTCTTGGCGCGTTCTTTTTCTTCTTCAGAGGTATAGCCACCCATCAGCAAATCAGTCACAACCATGCCGGGTGAGAGCGTGCCGATTAAGACGGGTTTGTCTTTGGCTTCTTTTTGGAGGGATTGTGTGAAGTAACGAAGGGCGTATTTGGTTGTGCCATAGGTTGTCAGTCCACCACGTTTGCGTCCCCCACTCCCGAAGCCTTCCATATTAAAAATTTGACCATGCCCCTGTGCTGTCATTCCCTTGATCGCAATATGGGACGCATGCATAATTCCATAAAGGTTGATATCGACAACTTGTTGATAATCTTCGGGACTTAGTTCCCAAAACATCACGTTATTATGGTCAATCCCTGCATTATTCACCCAATAATCGACTTTTGAAAAACGTGCTACAGTTGCATCCCACATCGCTTGCACTTGCTCATAATTGGAGACATCACAGGCACAACCAAGTATTGCGTCTGCTGAATAGCGTTCACTCAATGTGGAGACTGCTTTATCTACACTATCTTGAGATCGTCCATTAATGACGACAGCACAATTTCGTTTTAGGAATTCTTCAGCCAATCCATACCCGATACCACGGGTACTTCCGGTTATCATGATAACATTCTTCATTAGGACTCTTCCCATTTCAGTTCGCCGAAGGTGGTATATTGGCGATGGTCGCTGGCAAAGAATTGCCAAACTACACTCATGCTCATCTCGTCATCAATGATGAACTCGCGCCCTTGAATCTTGAGGGCTTCGCCGTAGAAATGTTGCTTGGTATAGAGTGCGCGTCCATAGGCAATGCCGTTGCCATGAATATCGGGTCCATCAAAGGTATGGCGATTGTTGTTGCGTGAGCGGTCAAATGAATACGATTTATTAAAAACACCTGATATATGAATTGTCATTTTGGAGCGTAGGAGGGAGAGAGGTTTGTAGTGCATTTCTACCTGATTTATCCCTAATTTTTCTTGGTGACCGTTATAGACTTCCATCTCTCCAGACCACTTGCCCGATTTCTTCGCAGGTAAGACATGAGGATTAGGTCCATTGTTGCCCTCACTAGCCACAAACGCATCAATCCATTTTTTGGTATCGGGATTGTCCTCATAATCATGAGCGACTTTATAGATTCCATTGAAGACGGAGAATAGGGTTGGTCCATCAAACAACAAGGAGGAATACACTTGGGTTTTTCCATCGGCTAGAATATGCACCATCGTCCGAAGGTCGGCTGTCCACTGGGGCGAGTAATAATTGGCATCGACTAACATACCATGAGGATGTCCCGCGCCGATAAAATCGGGTCCCAGATAGATGCGATTTTGGTCACTATCCATCACACCAAAGGCAAAATCTCGCGCTTCAAGCCGATACCGTAAGGGTCCTGTTGCATCGAGTGTTGTGTTCATGAAGTAGGTGGTTTTTCCATCTTCAAAGACACTGGAACGATAGACATGATTATAGCCGACATGATTGCCCTCCGCATCGAAAATCGAGGGTTGTCCATGCCATACACCGGTTATTTGTTGTTGCCATTCACTAGGTTTGGTGGCAGGGCTTGTCATAAGGTCTTCTTTCTATGCTTCTATGGTTTCTACTGCTTGATTTTTAAGTATCTGTTGAAGTTCTCGGCTCACATCTTCACCAAGCAGACGGTCAACCTGCGCCCACACTTTGTCTACCTTCGGGTTAAATACGGCGTGACGATTGGCTTGGTCACGCTCTGCCAATTGGTCGGTTGAGTAACCTGCATCAGTTACACTGCTATCGACTAACCTAAACCAATGTTCCAGATATTGGGAGACCGGAGCTTGTATGGCATCGAAAGCCTCTGCATTCGCCCGATATGCCAACATCCAAGGCGACATAATGGCATATTGGGTTGGACCTAAGCGGGCGGGAGTTAGCCCTTCGATTGCGGCGGCATCAGCAAAGACGGCATCAAGTGGAGTAAACACCTCCATGATGTAATCAAGATTCGCCCCTAAATCTACACGCGGAATTAAATCGAGATGAAAGGCAAAACCTTCTTGCATCAAGACACTATCGAGGGTGAAGTGTGGCACTGGACTATCTGGTGATGTAAAGGCAAAAATCATATGGCTATCCAAGCCAAACGCCTCGACAGTCATGCTGATATACACCATTTTTGCGACGGATTCCCCACGAAACAAACGACATTCGCCAACCGATCCCATTTGACTGGTCAGTGCCTTAAAAGGCGAACCGATTTCGGTCATCCCGAATTGGTTTTGTATTCGGGCTAAAGTGTGATGCGATAGATTTTTGGCGGCACTCATTCAGTTATATCCTCAGTTTGATTGGATGCTGAACCATTTTGTGGCGAGGTATATTCACCGCCACCTGTTTGACGTGTTGGGACTTCTTTCATCACCCAAGCATCTTTGAGTTCTGGGATTTCACGGCGCGCAGGTGAAGGAATCACAACCGCTTTAACATTGGTGTATTCGGATTTAATCAGGTGAGAGTCAATGCCCCAACCATGATCGAGGTAATAATTCCGTTTTTGACGAAAATCGACCTGGATACGGTCTGAGCGGACATGCAATTCAGCGGCGAGGTCATAGGGCAAGAGTTCGGGACGCTGTTCTAGAACGGTTTTGCGATCTTCATCGAAGATTTTAATCACCCGTCGCTCGGCATCGCCATCGAAAATTTTCTGAGGGAAGAATGAGCGTAAGAGTAACCAGATACTGCGTGTTTTCTGTTCTTCGACGGGCAGATGAAAGGTGTACAGTAAGAAATCGCCGACAGGTAAGCGCACATTAAGTCGCGTTACATTGGGCATCCGATAGCCCCCTGTAGTGACAACAGGTGGACGTTCTTTTCCACCACGTAGGAAACGCCATAAACCTGATGGAGCCGGGGGATTCAGCGAGACAGTTGCATTGCCTCCCCATTCCATCTTTTCGACTTCATATTCTTCGACTTCCGGTTCGTCGGGATTGCCAAATGAACCCGCATGAACAAAGGGCGCATGCGAAATATCCATGCCATTTTCAACAGCACGAGTATAATGCACATCCCACCAGTATTCGCCCCAGGTTGCCCGATATTTTTCATCCCCCCATTCCGGAATTTCACAGAGGGGTGGGCGCTCGGCTTCGGGTAAATCTCCTAAGAATGCAAAAATAAATCCATATTTTTCTTGTGTTGGATATTTATCTACGCGCGCTTTTTTGGGGATGGAGCGTCCCTCTATATTCGCTGGGATTTTGACGCAAGAACCATCTTGTTCATATTCCCAACCATGATAGGGACAAACGATACAATCGCCTTTTGTCCAACCGTCCGATAATGCACCCCCTCGATGAACGCACAAATCACTCATCACAACTGGCGTGCCATCGGAGGTACGATAGATGACCAATTCATTGCCGAGCGCTGTGACGCGAATGGGCTTATCTTCAACTTCCGTTGATAAGCACAAGGCATACCAAAAATTTTTTAACATGATTACAACCTTTGCTCGTATTTACACGTGTTGCCAAATTGTGGCAGTCGATGGACGCTCAATAATGTCTTGTTGAAACAAAATATTTTTTATGAATTGTATAACTAATTGACTTATATCAGCGCGAATATGTGCCTCGTCTCCCGTTGCCTCGCTATCCATAAAAATGCGCCCGATACTATGGTCCGGTGGATAGCAAATGGTGTGATGATTTGCCCCTTCAAAAATACTGAGGATGCTATTGTGATAGTTCGCTTCATTAAATAGCCGACAAAGATATTCTGCACCGCTTTCTTGACTATTGCCAAATACCCGCACATGATGATCGCCGATTCCATCTTCAGTTGCCCCCATCATTAGCACCGGAACGTCTGTTGGCATAGCCGGAATTGCTCCTTTGTCCCAATTGCCCAAAACAGATGTCGCTAATGGATTAGCGCAAAAGGCGATAGAACCCGTTATCGATGAAAACCAATCATGACGAGCATTTTGTAGCGCCATTGTGCCACCAGCCGAGTGTCCACCGAGAATTATGTCATCTCGCAAATGACCCGCCAGTTCCGATTCATCTCGTAGGGTATCTACTGCCTCCAATATCGACTTGAGACTGCTCGAAGTCGGACGTGCGCCATAAATGTCTTGCTGAACGGCTTCGATGTCGATACCGGGAGAAATGCTGATTCGATTGGGCAAATTTTCCGCAATCCATGATGCAATCACCGTTACAATGCCGCAGTTGGCTAAGTCTTGTGCTAGCCATTCATAAGTGTGCGCGCTACAATTCACACCCGGTAAGAAAATCATCATCGGTGCAGGCGACCATTGTGTGTCAAAAGGTAAAACACCAGTTTGATAATCTGCCTCAGTTTTTGGAGCTAGGGCAGGGTAAAAGATTTTCAGTTGAATGCGATTGTAGGGTTCCGGTACAGTTTCCACCGTCACCATACGGAGTAACGCACGAGCAGGCATTAGGCATCGACTCCGGGACGGGGTAGCTCACGGTCTGCACCCCATAAGGCACGTACAAGACGGTCTGTCAGTTCTTTACCAAACATGCGCTCACCCAAAACATTTGCCGGGTCACGCTCAGCAATCGTCCGACGGAAGAATAAATCACGTTCTGCTAGTGCGGGGCGTTCTGCTTCGGGGACAGTATCACCTTCATCAAGCCATGCTATCCATTGTGTCATCATCTGGTCGGCGGCAGATTTGACTTCTGCCATATTCTCTGGCGTATATTTGCAGGTATAACACAAGGCTGTTTCTGATAAGGCTTCGCGGACATAGAGAGAACGACTGAAAAACCAATTCATGTTGGAATTTTCGCGGAACTTGATGCTTAGGTCATTGGCAGGCTCATAATATTTATCGAGATAAGCGGTATCCATCAGCATATCGGCACGCGGGATAAAATCCATATAAAAGAAAATATCCGGCAAGGTGGCAAGTGCAAATGCAAGGTGCGGTACACGAGTCGTAGGGGGAAGCCATAGAGTCAAGTGCATATTAGCGAAACTATGCTCAGGATTTCCAATCCAACTATGGACGAACCAATCCAATTCATCGCCCGACCAATTGCTCATGAAACCCCGTGCGCCTGAGCCATCGAAGGCTTCATACGGTTGTAAATCTTGAGTGGAGGGATCCATTTGAATCTCAAAACGGTTATCAACCCGATTGCGGAGTTCGCCAAAAATTGACCACAATTCTTCAAAGGCTTCCGTGCGGTCGACATTGGGTTGCTCGGCAACTAACTCAACAACTGATTTAACCTTTTTTTCTTTGCTCATAAACTATCCTCATGCTTGTTGTAATGTTATGACAATTTGTGGTAAAAAAAGTGCCAGACAACTTTAGAGTGTGATTTGATATTTGAATCGGTCTCCCCGGAAACGTGCCACCAAAAACTCAATCGGTGAACTATCACTCCCCATAACAATCCGTTCCATTTGCAAAATCGGTGTATTGGGTGCGGCATCTAACCAATCCATATCAAGGCGTTCAACAATACTGGCTTCTAAAGTGCGCTGAATACGAATCTCGGATAATGCCGGACAGTTCTGTAAGTAATCCAGTGATTGTCCCTTGGTGTATTTGGATTCATCAATGAATTTCCGAATATTTTTGGGGACATAGGCAAGATGATAGCCAATAACCCGATTATCGGCTAAACGTAGCCGTCGAATTTGTAAGACACTAGCACCTTCTCGTATTTGCAGGGCATTAGCAACTGCTTCAGTTGCAATCACTTCGCTGGCATCTTTGAGTTGCCAATGAAGTGTAATCCCTTGTGATTTTGTATATTCATTGAGTTCAAATTGCTTCGAGGGGTCATAAGTAACTTTGGGTTCAGCAATAAAAGTTCCCAAACCGCGCTTCCTCACCAAATAGCCTTCGGTCACCAATTCGGACAAGGTTTGGCGAACCGTTGTACGGCTGATGTCATATACCTCTTGGAGTTGATTTTCGCTCGGAAGAATATCACCGACATGCCATTCCCCATTGCGGATTTTGTCCAGCAATATGGTTTTCAGTTGATAGTACAATGGGATAGGTGAATTGCGATCAATAATCTGCATAAGGTCTTTTTAACGTTATAATGTCATGACAACTATAACAAGATGGTTTAACCCTGTCAAACGATAATTTCTGCTTAACTCATTGCCAAAGCTCGTTCGCGCTGAACACGATAATCGATCCCCACAATTGCTAAGGCAAAAATCACCTCACCCATATTGGACACCACAATCGCATTGAAACCAATTGCCGATGCCACAAACATAATAATCGAACCCAATACCAACCAATGCCATTGAATCTTTCTTGAGACGATAATGCCCACAATAATCATCACAATGATGGTGATAATCGCCGGAATAGGTGGACCAGAGCTAGCATCATTGACATAGCGCAAAGTATCTTGTTCGATTTCTGGAATCAGCACGAGATTGATGATATCTGTTTGCACACCCATGACAATCAAGATTGTTGCTAGTAAACAGAAGAGGCTATGTGCCACTTTGATACTTGCCCAAGAGATACCAATTTGGCGCAAGACTCCAAAGGCAAAGATAATCAGCAAGGGTGTTATCAAGGCATGAGTATAGAATCGTATGGCATTCAATCCAGCTAAGAGCGATCCTTCACCGATGAATTGCCCTATCCCGATGATTAAGTTGTCATATGCCAATCCGATAATGGCGAGCATTGCCAGCAAGGTGTACGATTTTCGGTTTTGCATGAATAGCTTGAATATGAAATATAAAGCAATCAGGTGAATGACTGTCATTACAAAATATAAAAAAGTGAGCATCATTTGATCCTATAATTTTTAGAAGATATTTTTGTCAATTTAGATGTTGAATACGCTGAAACGGGTTGATTTTGTTGTTTATTCAAAAGCTCTAAGGTGCTACGTGATAATAACCAAACCGCATATACAAATCCGATTTGAGCAATCGTGTTGATAATCTGCTCAATCCACTGCAAGGATTCTGTCTGTTCAGCCACGCGAGCGAGTCCTTGCAAGATAAAAATGGCAAGCAAATTCACAACAAAAAGGATCAGTGCCAGTCGCTCTTGTTGCTGTCCCGATTGGCGAATCGCTAAGCCCAACGCCGTAATATTGAATAGTGTGGTCATGCCTAACAAAATGAAAAACCATAGTTGGCGACCTTCACGAGTTGGGTCATACATCGCCACATTGACGACAACAGCAACGCCAACCGTTAAAATGGCGAGAGATGCGGGTATCAGCCAGACGTTTTTCCGATGTGGCTGACCAGCTAGTGTTCTCTGGGCATAAAACAGTGCAAACGCCATCAAGATAAAACCGGGAGCCAAAAAATAAAACAAGGCATTGTCAATAGCGACGATATTGGTTTGCCCCTCACTGACAGCATAAATGAGCTTCCAACTCGCTTTCGATACACCACCCAGCGCAATGAGACCCGCCCCAAGATACGCCATCACTGCCAGTCGGTCATCCATGTTCTTGATCATTCGAGCTAGAAGATAGAGACCAATTGCAGAAAAAATCACTGGCAAAAAGTCTTCCAGTGCTAAAGCGATTGAATAAGTTTCCATGAGCTTTCCTTAAAACTAATTTATTGGAGTGAGTCAGTACATTGTCTTCAGGTGTCATTGATAAACTGGCGAATAATTTGGGCGAGTTCTTCTGGATGTTCATCACAAATATAAGTCCCTGCCTCTGGGACAATAATCAATTCGCTCATCGGGATTGTTGAATGCGTGGGTTCTGCACTTGCGCGAATCGTGTCATGTTCGCCACAAACAATCAGTGTTGGACAATGAATGTGAGCGAGTAATCCAGCAAAATCTTGCTCGAATACCGCTTGATAACTTTCATGATAACGAGATGCACGTAATGTCAGTAAGGTTTCGCGTTGGACAAGCTGAAGATTCTCAATTTGTGTTGTTGACCGAATCCGTCCCCAGACCTTTGTGAGGTGCGAACCATCATGCGGGATTGTAGAATCAGACAAGGTTTGTTTGAGTGCTTGTTTTTGCTGTTCCGTCAAATGCGGTGGTCCACCGAGTATCAGTTTTTCCACTCGCTCAGGATAATCATGACAAAATTGCACTGCAATGGCTGACCCAGTGTGATGTCCGAATAAGTAGCATTTTCCGATATTCATTTCATTGAATAACTGATGGACTATTTCAGCATAATAAGCAATGGTTGGTTTATGCTGGGGGTCGAACGATTCGCCATATCCCGGTGTATCAGGGGCAATGATGTGGAATGCTGTCAACATGGACATCAGTTGCTCATACATTACCGATGAACTCGCTGTTTGATGGAGCATCACCAGTGGAATGCTTGAGCCGTGACCACTCAATCGATAATGGACTTGCCCATCTAGTAAATTGACATAGCCTTTTGTAATAAATGTCATGACATTTCGATTTGACGAAGTATCTAACTTGATATAACATCATGTTGTCATAACAACTTATCTAGCTTTGGATAGTTTGTCAAGTAATCGAATTATTTGCCTCGAAATTCATATTGAGATAGTTGATGGAATACAACAGGAATTATCTTATGGTTGATGCTTTAGGTTGGCGCAAAAAGTTTGGTGTCATTGCACCCAGTACCAACACCATTGTAGAACCCGATTATTATCGAATGACTGTGCCGGGTGTTACCGCACATTTCTCTCGTATCTGGATTCGTGACCAAGATTTAAGTGATAACAGCAAATTTGAAGCCCTATTGGAACAAATTCGGGAAGAAATCACTTATTCAGTACAACGAGCCTTGACTGCCGAGGTGGAATACATTGTCATGGGCATGAGTGCGGAAACGTTTTGGGGAGGCGTGGAAGGCAATCGCCAATTTATCAAGGAAATCAAAGCCCTCAGTGGCTTAGATGTCGCAACTGGTGCAGAGGCTTGCGAAAGAGCCTTACATCTCTTCGGTGCGAAACGAATCGGCGTTGTGACACCCTATCAACCCATTGGAGATGAAAATGTCATCAAGTTCTTCAATGAAATTGGGTTTGAAGTTGTCAATCTCAAAGGCTTGAAATGCCCGACGGCTGTTGCCATAGCTCATGTCAGCGAAGCTGAATTACGGCAAGCTCTCATTGAGGTCAATAGTGATGATGTCGATGCCCTTGTCCAAGTCGGGACGAACTTGAGTATGTTGCAATTAGCAGACGAAGCGGAACGCTGGTTAAGTAAGCCAGTGATTGCCATTAATGCGGCAACATGGTGGATGGCACTCCGAGACAACGGTATTGATGACAAGATTTTTGGCTTAGGACGACTGCTCCGCGACTTTTAGGATAGATTATGGAATCGGGACTGCCGATAATCATTATTGGAGCGGGACCTGTTGGTTTATCATTGGCAACAGCTCTAGTTCAGAAAAATATTTCTGTACATGTTTATGAGAAATGCCAGACTCTAAGTTCTGAAGCGCGTGCCAGCACGATTCATCCACGTACATTGGAGATGTTTGATGAATGGGGGATGGTCGATAAGGTGTTAAAAGCAGGCTATCGGGTCGATTTTCTCCAATTTTGGGAGCGCGATAGCCAACAACTCATTGCCCAATTTGATTATGATGTCATTGTCGATGACACCCCTTACCCTTTTCGTCTACAGTGTCCCCAAAGTGTGCTAACCCGTGTTTTGAAACCGCATATTGATACGAGTGATTGTGGTGCTGTCTTCATGGAACACGAATTTATGTTTGTCGAAGATAAGGGCACACATATCGAAGCAACCTTCAAGACACTGGAAGGGGAAAAAGTCGTCAAAGGACGTTTTCTGTGCGGTGCTGACGGTGCGAAAAGTACTGTCCGAGAGATACTCGATATTGACTTTGAAGGCATGACTTACCGTGATCGTTTTTTGCTCGTTGCTACCGACATCAATTTCAATCCAATTTATCCGCATTTGGGACCTGTATGCTATCTATTTGACCCTGAAGAATGGGTAATTATCTTGCAATTACCGGACATCACACGAATCGTTTTCCGTATTCCAGAAAATGCAGATGATTTGGCTGTACAAGATTTCGATAATGTTCGTCAGCGTATTCAGGATTTTACGGGCAGTCAGCGTGATTTTATGATTCATAACGTGTCTATCTACAATGTACATCAACGAGTTGCCAGTACGTTACGACAGGGAAATGTTGTTTTGTTGGGAGATGCTGGACATATCAACAACCCGATGGGCGGGATGGGGATGAACAGCGGTATTCATGATGCTTACCATTTGGCTAATCTGATTGAACGCATTTTACAAGGTGAATCCGACAGCTTACTTGATGACTATAGCCAGATGCGAATTCACTATGCTCGAAATCACATTCGTCAATCGACGGATAAAAACTATCAAGATATGACTGCGAATGACACGAGCTATCGAGAAAAGCGTAATCAGTACTTCCGTGATATTGCCTCAGACCGAGCTAAACAACGGGACTATCTCATTCAGCGTTCGATGTTAGATGATCGCATTATTCTGGAGAACTCATGACGACCTCGTTCCATGCCAAAACCTATAACTTGTGGATTGATGGTCATAATGTTCCATCAGTAGCGGGAGAGACCTTTCCTGTATATGCACCTGCTGATGGTCGGCTGATTGCTTATGCCACACGAGCCAAACACGAAGATGTCAACAAAGCTGTTGCCTCAGCGGTAAAAGCCTCACAACAATGGCGTGACATGAGTCCCACGCAACGTGAATTGGTAATGCTGAAATCTGCCGATTATTTGGAAGCACACGCCGATGATATTCTGGATTTGTTGATTGATGAAAGTGGCTCAACCATCGGTAAAGCACGCTTTGAAATAGCTTATAGTGCCAATTTACTCCGAGCCGCGGCTGGCGAAGCACGCCGTTTATATGGTGATACCTTCCCCAATGATAAATCGCATCGTATGTCGCTGGTCATTCGAGAAGCAATGGGAGTTGTCGCCGCAATTTCTCCCTTTAATGCCCCGCTTGTGCTTCTGGTTAAGATGGTCGTGTTTGCACTCGCAGTCGGCAATGCAGTTATTAGCAAGCCAAGTGAAGAAACCCCACTGATCGCCATCGAATTTGGCAAAATGCTTACAGCATCGGGAATACCGGATGGAGTCTTCAACGTCGTTACGGGATTTGGAGCAGAAGCTGGCAAATCCTTAGTCGAACATCCTGATGTACGTGGAATTGCATTTACGGGAAGCACAGCCACAGGCATTCGCATCCAGCAACAATCCGCCAACACGATGAAACGCCTCCAACTTGAATTGGGCGGTAAGAATCCCTTACTCATTCTCAATGATGTTGACCCTGTTGAGGCGGCAGAAATTACCGCAGTTGGCGCATTTTTTCATGGTGGGCAGATTTGCATGTCCAGTTCACGAGTGATTGTCGAATCGGGTGTCGCTGAAGACTTTATTGAAGCCATTACAAATAAAGCGAAAAGCATCTATCTTGGCGATTTGCGTGATGAGCGAACAGCTTACGGTCCACTGATTAACCAGAAAGCACTGGACAAAGTGATACAGCATGTCCAATCTGCCGTGGATGCTGGTGCGACGTTACTGACAGGTGGTGATGTGCATCAGAGCCTAACCTATCTACCAACCGTGTTGTTAGAACCACCGAGAGACAATGTAGCTTGGTGTGAAGAGACTTTTGGGCCTGTACTGAGTATCGTTGTGATAGACAATCTTGAAGAAGCCATTCATGTGGCAAATGAAAGCGATTATGGTTTGAGCGCAGGTATTCTCACGAATGATATGCAACGTGGGATGCAAGCCGCACGACAAATTAACTGCGGGGCTGTTCATGTTGGGATGCACTCCTTCCAAAGCGACGCAATGGCTCCGGTAGGTGGTTATGGATTATCTGGCATTGGGCGCAGTGGTGGCAAATATAGCGTGGAGCATTTTACAGAAGTGAAGTGGATTAGCCTTGAATTAGGCAATACACCGCGTCCATTCTGAGGCTGAGACTTGAAGTGAAATCAAGCTCTCACATAATCATGCAAATCAATCTGCCATTGCTTACCGTCGGGTTGTTGCCATGTGTAGCGCAACAAAACACCGTACTCGTCAACCCAAAATTGAGCGGATTCATCATATAGCTCACCAATGTATTGATACCGTTTGGCTTGATATACTACACCGCCAGCCGTGATGGTCTCAGTAGACAAAACAGTTGCCTTACGTTCTTCAAAATAAGCGGAAAGCAACACATCAGGATTGTCGGGTTCTTTGATATTTGGGATCAAGACCTGTGTTCCATCTGGATAATTGACCAACTTCGTCAGCACAGCTCCCATCCCTATGCGCATCAACGGGGAAACAACCACACCAGATTCTAAAGTATGATTCTCCGTAAACTGCTTGCCTTCGCATTTGCGTGTAATCGTTAAATTATGTTCTGAGAACTCATAGCTAGCAGTCGCTTCAGAAACCATATGCTCATTCTCATTTGTCCAACGAATTCCAATATTGCTGATTTGCGATTGCTTTGAGCGTATTTCGACAAGTAGATTCGCCTTGAAGACGGTGGCATCTCGTTCTACACGGGTAATAAAAGTGCCGTCAGCTTGTTCATGAATCGTCCACGGTTCACGAATATGGGTATCATTGTCGCCTAGCCGATAGTGATATACACCTTTTGCATAGAAACGTTCATCGTCGCCTATCGAGGTGATAACTTGCACAATTTCACTCCACCAAAGCATCCAATAACCAATATGGGCGACTATCAACCACATCCGTTTGTTGACTCACCAACCGATTGCCCGCACTTGCTGGATAGATTGTCCCCAAGAGCAAGCCATTTCCTCTTGACGGTGTAACGATGGGATAGTTGATATTGCCGTCGAAGGGGCGTTTTTTCCACTCCGTCCACAGCGTAAAATCCTCATCTATCCCCAAAATCAGACTAGACCCCGCTTCCGTCTGTCGTGAGGCAACCACAAGGTTCATTCGATTTTCGGCGGCACGTTCTCGTAGACCTGTTTCCACTTCCCACGCCTCGCTAATATGTGTTGGGACAAGCACAATTTCGACGTTCTGTACTGCCATCAGACGGAATAATTCTGGATAATTACTGTCATCACCAACTGCAATAGCGATCCGTCCAAATGGTGCATCGAAGGTTTTAAGGCTATCTCCAAATTTGCTTTGCCACTGGGCGTGATAAGCATTATTGTGAAGTTGCACTTGTTGAAACACAATGCCCTCTTGTGAGATAAGCACACCAGTTAACGCATACCCATCAGTGTCCCCACTTACAATACTGGTACATACTAACAGGTCGCTATTCAGTTCAGACAACTTCTCGACAACAGCATCCACTATCTCTTGTGATTGGACTTGTGCCGAATTTGGATTTTTAATGCTTCGATGTGGTATATGGCACAATTCTGGCAAGACGAGCATTTTCGCTTGATTGATAGCGGGCAACAGATTCAAAACTTCGTCAATCGCTTCTGCGCCATCATGCACTGGCTGATAGACAGCCACCGGAAGCGCATCCACACCTGCAGAATACTCACGCTGAGATGGTTTTTCTGAGAGTGGTTTATACAACGTCGGGCGACGGGTGTTCAAGATATGTGTTCCATCAGGACGTAATTTATGATCGGCACGGCTGACTTGAATATCCGCATAGATAACGGCTTCGCCTGTTCGCGGTGCTTTTGCCAATACACTGCCATCAGGTGCGACAATCTGGCTTTCACCTGCACCATGCAATTGTTCGGGGGCGATTTTGACTCGTTCAGCGATGACAGTCGCCAATGCTTCCGGCACGAGTGAGCCGATTTTGTTGGCGGCAACCACAAACACCTTATTCTCTGCGGCTCGGACTGGGATATGCAACGAGGCTTCATCATCGGCAAATGAATTCAAACTATTCAGCAATATTTGTGCGCCTCGTAAAGCTAAACCCCGTGGAGTCTCAAAAATGACCCCATCCATACAGGAATACATACCAATTTTCCCAAATGGCGTTTCAACAATCGGACAGATTTCGGATGCTTTCGTGAGGAAGTTATTCTCATTGCCCATCAAGACTTGTTTATCGGATACAGCGATGATGTCACCATTTGGGTCAAAAAGGATATTCGACCCTGTCACCTGTGGCTCATCATGCCTAACTGTACAATTGAGCATGATATAGCATTGGAGTGCTTTGGCTTTTTGTCCAATTGCTCGTGTGAAATAACCTTCTAACTCAACCGCGACTGCATAAGCATGGTCTTGATTTTCATACCATGAGGCATGGTTACAAAATTCTGGAAGAACCAGAATGTCGGGTTGACATTCGCTAGCGGAATCAATCATACGAAGGCACGTTTGCAAATTGGATTCAATATCAATCCCTGTCGCAAATTGTGCCGCAGCAACCCGAATCTTCTCAGTCATAATGGCTATTCTTAAAATCTCATCAGTCATTTATTGCGGTGTTAACGAAATGGCTTGAGCGTCATACCATTGCCGACTGCGCCCACCCAATGAACGTCCAATTATCGGTTCAACATCTTTGACGACTTGATGTAACCTATCCAAATCAATATCCAGTTGAATACCCAGCTTATTGGCGAGCAGTACAAGGTCCTCTGTTGCCAGATTCCCTGTTGCACCAGGCGCAAAAGGACATCCACCTAACCCACCAACACTCGCATCAAAAGTGCGGATACCAGCTGATAGTGCCGCAAAAGTATTGCCAATACCAAATCCCAATGTGTCGTGGAAATGGACAGCGAGTTTAGCCACATCGTAGCGTTCAACCATCTCGGTCATGAGCGACTGAACTTGTGCCGGATGAGCATGTCCGATGGGGTCTGTGGGGCAAAGTTCATCAACATCCAAATCCCAGAAAATATCACCATAATGCAAAACAGCTTCAGGACTGACTTGTCCATCAAAAGGACACACCCAAGCCCCAGCTAAATAGGCGCGAACCCAAATACCATCGCCTTTGGCTTGTTGAATCATGTCTCGATAACGTCCAATCCAATCCTCTGCCGTTTTACTTGTGTTACTTTTACTGAGACTGTCTGGAACAATGAGGACAACGGCAATCGCATTCGCACCTGCATCCAGCGCATTTTGATAACCGCGTTCATTAAACACAAGAGCTGTCGTATGCACATGGGGATAGGTTTCGCGCATAATCCGCATAATCTGGCTAGCATCTGCCATCATCGGCACCGCTTTCGGATTCACAAAGGCGGTCACTTCCAGATAGTCGATACCAGCATTGACCAGCCCATCAATCAACGCCAATTTGTCGGCTGTTGTAATGGTGACGTTTTTTTCATTTTGTAACCCATCACGAGGACTCACCTCACAAATGCGAATTGTTTCAGTCATTTAAATGACCCCACTCGCTCGTAGATGTTCAATATCACTATCACTGCACGAGAGAATTTCCTGCAAGACCTCATCCGTATGTTGACTTAGTAGAGGGGGAGATGAGTAGCTATCTTCATAGGTATCAGAGAGCTTAATTGGATTGCCCGGCACTTTGTATGTGGTTCCGTTGGGATGCTCAACTTCCACAACCATATTACGTGCTTTAACTTGCACATCACTGAGAGCCTGTTCCAGATTATTCACCGGCGCACACGGAATGCGAGCGACTTGCAATTGTTCAAGCCAATAATCTTGAGTATTAGTCTGGAAGATGTCACTCAATCGAGCATTGATTAGATTTTGGTTCTTCCAACGCCCCGGTTGTCCTTTATTCTCTTCTGTATCGAGGTCAGGTGCATCCACTAATTCCATTAAATTGTCCCAAAAACTATCCGTAATCACAGCGATAACAATATGCCCTGTCTCAGTTGGGAAGGTGTTATACGGGACATGCACGAAATGAGCATTCCCTAGCTTGTGAGGGATTTGGTTACTGAGGAAGTACATCGTTGCCATATAGTTCAACAGGCTAATTTGTGCGTCTTGCATAGAAATATCGACGTGTTGACCTTTTCCAGTTGTCTCACGGGCAACAATCGCTGATAAAACACCGATAACACCCATCATCCCTCCCCCCAAATCACCAATTGGAATCCCTGCTCGCGTTGGAGGTCCATCAGCTTGTCCGGTAATGCTCATCCCACCACCCATTGCCTGTGACACCATATCAAATGCCGGACGCTTTGCCCCCGGACCTGTTTCCCCAAAACCCGAAATGGTACAAGTGATAATGCGCGGGTTAATTGCACTCAGATGCTCATAGTCAATTTTGAGCTTGGTTGTGACTCCTGCACTAAAATTACTAAGGACAACATCCGACTGCCTGACTAAATCATAGAACAGTTGCAAGCCTTGTTCAGATTTTAGATTGAGTGTGACACTCTTTTTGTTGCGGTTCAGTGTCAGGAAATACGCACCCATACTGTCGATACTGTTTTGAGGATCGCTAGCGAGTAAGCGACGAGTGCCTTCCCCTTTATCTGGAGGTTCTACCTTGATCGTTTCAGCCCCTAAATCAGCCAACATCATACCTGCATAGGGACCACTCAGCATGTGGGTTAAATCAAGAATACGGATGCCTTGCAATGCTTTCATGCCATTTCCTTAACTACGCGCTTGCATCAGATAAATTGTTGAGATAATCTATGACTTCTTTTTTGCTGACCACGTCCCCATATTTGCTATTAATATCGAAAAGATTAGATTCATGCGGTTGCGCGTGTCGATCTCCAACGCATTCCTGTGGAACAATGATCCGGAAACCATATTGCATGCCATCGACAGCCGATGCACGAATACAACCACTCGTTGAACAACCAGTCAGCAAGACGGTATCGACCCCAAGACTCGTCAACATCGCCGCGAGCGAAGTCCCAAAAAAGGCACTGGCATACTGTTTGACAATAATCACATCTTCATCTTGCGGTTCCAGTTCAGGCACAATCTCAGCCAGTGGTTCACCTTCAACCATTGTGAGGAGTACTGGGACTTTCTGAACAAAAATCCCACCATCAAGTCCATTTTTGTTGTAGAGAACTTTCGTGTAGATGACGGGAACAGCCTTTTGTCGGGCAAGTGCAAGTAAATCAACCGTCTCATTCACCGCTCCGACAACTGGCTCAGCATAAAGGGCTGAACCTTCAGTAGTGTACGCATTGATAAAATCGACAACCAGCACGGCGGCTTTCTTTCCAAACCCTAAACGCCCATCAAATACACCCGCATAATTCTTTTTCAAATTACTATCTGACATGAGTCATAGCCCCTCATTAGAATGCCAAAAAAACAAGCTAATCTGGAAATGTCGTAATATCATATCAAATATGATACAATGTCGCTACATTTAAAGTCAAATATCATGACAAGTGATAGAGATACTTGTTTTTAGGTGAAAATGCTGTGAGAAACAGGCTATGACCATACTAGCAAAACAGGTGAATCCATCCGGTTCGCGTGTCTTCATGGGGACAATCACCGATAAGATGCCTCTTCATACCGCGATGATGGACATTGCACGTGAAAATGCCATATCAACAGGTACGTTTGAATTATTGGGTGGATTGCATCAAGTAACCTTCACAGCCTATGATTTTGAACAACAAGTCCGCCTAGAACCCGTTATCATTGAGCGCCCGATGGAGATAATTGCAGGACACGGCACAATTAGCCTATTAGATAATGAACCTCATATACATCTCCATCTCTCCTTAGCTTACCGCGATGAATCTGTAGCGGCTGGGATTCAGGTTGTGGGGGGA
>JANQRM010000398.1 GCA_028284565.1 Anaerolineae bacterium
ATACACTGTCCAATTTGGATGCTGGGACTGCAACTCGGTCCGCCGCTTGGCTGGGTAAAGTCACAACCAAACCAGTTAATATCAGGATTGATTTCACTCAAGATTTCGAGTGTTGTATTGTAATCAGAAGCAATCCCAACGAGTGTATTGCCTTCTTGTACCTCATAACAGTCGATATTTGTCTCTAGTGGTAGAGGAGGACCGCTGGTTCGATCAATGTTTAGAAGGGCATCGGAAGTTAATGTTATCTCAATATTCTCTGGAATGGGGGTTGCTGTTTGTCTTGGAATGAGTATCTCGGTCCCAATCGGCGGGAGGAAATCTGCATTCACAATATTGTCATTTATTCTGACAACTTCTTGAATGATATTTAAATCAAAGGGGTAGCCATAAATCTGAATGATAAAGCCCAAAGTCTCATCAGCTTGAATCACATGCACATAGGGTCCAAGCGTGGCTGTTGGGATAGGCGTTTCGCTAGGTGGTGCAGAGGTGGGTAAGGGTGTTGAACTGGCAATAATGGGTGCGTCCGGCTGTGGAAGCGGTGTATGGCTTGCAGATGGCGTTCGGCTTAGGGTCGCGGATGGCTCTGGCGTTGGTGTAAAGGTGACTTCTGCCTCAATCGTCTCGGTCGGTTGTTCTGGAGATGTCAGGTTGCATGCTGAAGCGATGACTATGAGTAAGCAGAGTGCAATCCTATAGATTGAAGATTTCATCATTCGTCTGCCTGTCCTTGCCAATCAAATGTACGCGATTCGGTAATGAATAAGGGCTTCTGTGGATCATCTAAGTTAATGACGCTTATCGTCCAGTTATAGGTGTAGCGTTGGTCTTCGCTCCCCTGCCAATTGTTGGGCAGAATATAGAAAATCTCGGTGGTATCTGCAGAAAACTGTCTGCTAGAAGTGATATTTTCAACATTGATACGATAGGTTTGATTGTTTGCTAAGGTCGCACTGCCAATCCACCGTAAGGTCACTTGGTCATTCGTTCCGAAGAAGGTGAGGTTTTCTGGGCTAATTGCACTGGGTGCGTTGAATGTCGCGGTTGCTGTTGGGGTTGGTGTCTCACTACCCGATAGTGTTGGTGGAACGGTTGGCGTAAGTGTTGGAGCAGGAACACGCATGAATTGCCCTTCAAACAATTGAACAACACATTCGGGACCCCCGTAGGTTTCACCGAAATCACATTGGGCGAAGTCAATTTCGGGGTTTAATTCCGATAAGACTTTGACATCTGCTCCATATTGAAAAGCAATACTGACAACATTTTCACCTGTTTGAATGCGATGCCACATCACACCAGGTAGAAGTGTGGGTGTTGCTGTTGGGGCAAAAGGATCATTAGCTAGTGAAACAAGTACATCGGATGAACCATTATTATTTGTGTTGCTTTCAGGCGTTGCTGTTGGAATAGCATTCGGGTCTGTAGTTGGTGTGGGCCACGGAACTATAATAGTTTGTCCAACTTGAATGCGACTCTCATCTTGTATTCCATTAAGTTCTAGAACAGTTGGAATGATGTCACGAGTTTGATGTCCACAGCGAATAACAATACCAATTAGTGAATCACCCTGAACAACTCGCTGAGTACAAGGTTCGGGTGTGGCGGTTGGTGGAGCAGTTGGCGTGATAGAGGGTGTAAAAGTGACTGTTGGAGTTGATGGTCCTTGAGTGACGGTTGCTAAATTTTTAATGGTTGGACGAGGTGTGTTGGTGGGTATGTTAATTGGAGAAGTGCTTGAAGCACTCCCAAAATTGAAATTATTAGACACCCAAAAACCAATTCCGATTAGCAGAAGACCGATAATTCCTGTAAAAAGTAGCAAAAAACGCTTTGAATAAGGATTGATTGTTCTTTCAAGAAGATCTGCTTCCCCATATCGAAAGTCGTATGATGATCGGGTTCCTTGGGACTCGGTAGCTTGGGTTAGAACATCTGCTAATGATGTGCCACAGGTCACACATAATGTCGCGTTATAATGATTCGATGTGTCACAAATAGGACAAATTTTATATGTCTCAGCCAAATTTATGCCTCAAGTTAGACTTTTGCTAACTGGTTTATTATAGGATTGTATAGGATATGCGTGGAGGGTGAGCCAAGTTGCGTGGGGCAATCGTCACTTTAGTCAGCGATGATAACTTGAGTCGAAGGGGATATTATCATATTTTGGATTTGCGACTTAGGAGAAATACTAGCTTGATCAATGACAAGCGAATGTGCTACTTGTGCCTCATGTCCGACATTGGCACCTTGCTCTAAATAGACATAAGGTCCAACGACAGCGTGTTGTCCGATGCTTACTCGTGGGTCGATGCGTACGGGCGGGATAATATTCACGCTGTGAGGTATCTCGCTCAAAATATGCGCGTCACGCCTTTCATCTAGTAGGCGTTTGTTGAGCATCAGCAAATCACCATCTGTTTCGATTTCAAGTGTCCAAGATGTTTCACAATAGCCAACCCGCTGTCCAGACTTTAGGAGATAATCATCTAAGACATCACGAGTGGTTAAGATAAATTTCCCAGTATTGCGTTGTGCAGATTGTGCAATCATATAATTAACGAAATCGTTTCCACAGACAGCTAAATAGCTCAACCGAAAGGCTTTAGTCCCATTGTCTGGTTGCTTTTGTTGGATTGAAGAGATTGTTTGGTCAATGGTTAGGGCATAGGGGGTTCGTGAGTTCTGAGATAAAGTGGATTGTGCAACGGTTAGAATAAGCGCATCTGGGGTATCTTGGTGATAATCGAGCAGGCGGGTTAAGGCTTGTGGTTGGGTGAAGCTGTTGTAATTCAGTAAAATAAATGGCTCTTCAAGTTTTCTGGCGATGTTGGAAAGGATTTTGTGTAACGTGTCATTCGGCGATTTCAGGACAAATTCTAATGTAACATCAGGAACCCATTGACGATTTAAGTAAGCGGCAACACTGCCCTCATTAATTCCAACAATGACAACAAAATGATTAATACCTTGCTCATGGAGATGGTTCATGGCACGTACGACCATTGGCTTACCTAATGCTGGAAGCATTGCATGGGGGCGTGAACGCACAAACTGACTATGATGATGCGGTGAGGCAATTGCTACTATCACTGCATGCTTAATCAAAGGTGACTCCCAAAAATAAGTGTTCTGATGTGATTATAGCACGGTCATTTGACTTAAAAACGATGTTTTTCTGTATAAATCTGTCTATAATAGGTCTAGGTTTTATCGAGCGGACTGAGAGGCATTATGTCGGTTAATCGAATGGTCGAATACCATATGCATCGATTGAACCATAAACGGGCGGATATTCGTAAAGATGCCATTCATCAGCTTGTCTTGCTGAATGCTATTGAAGCCCTCGAAGCCCTCCAAGATGTCTACCATAATGATCCTGACCCAGAAGTTCGGGAGGAAGCTCGAACTGCTGGTCGTGAATTATTTCTTAAGCATAAAAAATAGAAGCCCCAAGAAAGGGGCTTTTTGTTTAGCAGAGTGATGCTAGACGATCACGAATGATTGTTATGCTGGATTGAAGGTCAGTGAGTTTATCCCGTTCTCGCTGAACGACATTTTCTGGGGCTTTACTGACAAAGTTCTCGTTACTCAGCTTTTTGTTTGTTTGCTCGATTTGCTGTTTGAGATTGTCCTTTTCTTTACGTAGTCGTTCACATTCTGCTTGAATATCGAGCATACCTTCTATTGGCAGATAAACTGTCACATCGCCAGCGACGACTGAAGCTGAATTTTCAGGTGCAACAGCCGAATCTGGCAATAGATCAATTTCATGAACGTTGCAAAGTCTAGCAAAGATGTAATCGAATTGTCCCATTTCTGCTTCATAACTTCCCGGTGCTATGATTGCTTTAATCCGTTTGCCGGGATCAACATTATACTCTTTGCGAGTCACACGAATTTCACGAACTAAATCCATAAACAGAGTCATCTGTTGTTCAGCTTCTTTATCAATCCTTCTATCATCCACATAAGGATACGACGCAATAATGAGAGCTTCGCCTTCATGTGGAATATAGTTCCATGCTTCTTCTGTCATAAAGGGCATGAAGGGATGTAACAATCGCAAACAGGCATCTTGAACATGAATCAAAACCTGACGCGCATGGGTTTTCATGGTGTCGTCGCCATCGTACAGTGCGTGTTTGCTGATTTCCAAATACCACGGTGCAAACTCATCCCACATGAAGGAGAGAATTTGTGTCCCAGCCTCACCATATTGATAAATACCAAACAAGTGTCTCACGGACTGAATTAAGCGATTTAAGCGACTTAAAATCCAGCGTGAAGGCATATCCAGTTTATTCGTGCTTGGTAGCGATAGTTCAATATCGCCAGCCAAATTCATGTGAATGAATGAGGTAATCTGCCAAATTTTGTTGACGAACTTGTAGGTGTGTTCGACTCGTGCAGGATCAAGGTTGACATCATTGCCCGGCGTCCCACTTGTCAGCAAGGTAAATCGCAAAGGGTCAGCTCCAAATTGGTCAATCAATTCAAGCGGGTCAATTGTATTACCTAATGTCTTGCTGATTTTGCGTCCCAGTTTGTCTCGAATTAACCCATGTAGATATACAGTATGAAAGGGTGGTTTACCTGTAAACCAAATACCCATCATAATCATTCGGGCTACCCAGAAGAAGAGTATGTCATGCCCTGTCTCCATAATATGGGTTGGGTAGAAACGTTGATAATCCGCTGTGTCTTGGGGCCATCCTAGCGTGCTGAAGGGCCATAACCCACTACTGAACCATGTATCGAGAACATCTTCTTCTGGATTCCAACCATCACCCTTTGGGGGTTCTTTGCCCACATGAATATCGCCGTTTTCATGGTACCAAGCAGGAATACGATGTCCCCACCATAATTGGCGACTGACACACCAATCTTGGATATTCTCTAACCAGTGATAATACACTTTGGCAAAACGCTCTGGCACAATTTTTATTTCACCATTGCGAACTGCATCCAATGCTTTTTCAGCTAGAGGCTGGATTTTCACAAACCATTGGGTGCTCAACATTGGCTCGACCACTTCACCCCCGCGTTGGCTACGTGGGATAACATGCATGTATTCTTCAGTTTTGATGGTTAGGTCTGCACCTTCCATATCCTTCCAAAGTTGTTCACGACATTCAAAACGATCCATGCCATGATAATTCCAGCCATTTTCATTAATGGTGGCATCTTTATTAAGGATATTGATGAGTTCGAGTTTATGACGTTGACCGATCTCATAATCATTAAAATCATGCGCTGGAGTGACCTTGAGTGCGCCTGTTCCAAATTCTTTATCAACATAGTCATCAGCAATTATCGGGATTTCCCGATTCAGCATTGGCACAAAGGCTTTCTTGCCAATGAGATGTTGATAACGCTCATCTTCCGGATGAATTGCTAATGCCGTATCTGCTAAGATAGTCTCTGGCCGGGTCGTTGCAACCGGAATGAATTCATCCCGTTCGACGGGATATTTGAAGTAATAGAGCTTACCTTGCTCTTCTTCACGCTCCACCTCAAGGTCAGAAACTGCTGTTTGTAAGCCGGGACTCCAGTTCACAAGGCGGGGACCCCGATAAATCAGTCCTTGTTCATAAAGTTGGATGAAGACATCTTGAACTGCTTCAGATAATCCTTCATCCAAGGTAAAGCGTTCACGATCCCAATCACAGCTTGCACCTAAACGTCGTAGTTGATTGGTGATGGTTCCGCCTTTTTCTTCTTTCCATTCCCATGTCCTTGCCAAAAACTCTTCACGTCCAACTTCATGCCGACTTTTGCCTTCGTCACGTAACATTTTTTCAACTTGAAGTTGTGTGGCGATGCCTGCATGGTCTGTACCAGGAACCCACAAGGAGGCTTTCCCCTCCATTCGCTCAAAGCGTGTCATTAAGTCTTCCAATGCTGTAAAGAGCGCATGACCAATATGCAGTTTCCCTGTGACATTTGGTGGTGGCATACTAATGAC
>JANQRM010000455.1 GCA_028284565.1 Anaerolineae bacterium
ATTCCGGCGGCAAGGGGTAGATGTCCACCCACGATGGCATAACCGCCATAGAAGTTGTGGTCAATCGAGGCAAGGTGCATTGAGCCACCTTTACCACCACTCGTTCCCGTTTTCTTGCCCAGCATCTCTGCCATAATCGGCTTGGCATCCACTCCCAAAATGAGCGCAACCCCGTGGTCACGATACGCCGTCAGCACATGGTCCGTCTCGCGCAAGGCGGCAAGTGACCCGACCCCGCTGGCTTCATGCCCACTATAGAGGTGCATATAGACACCCGTGATGCGTTTTTCTTCATACAACTGATAACAAACTTCTTCAAATTCCCGAATCAGCACCATTTGCCGATACCATTCAAGGAGCATATCTTTTGTCGGTTTCGCCATAAGCGTTCCTTCTACAATGCATTGCGAATAAGTCGTGGACACAATGCGCCTAGTATAACACATCGTCTATCCGAGTTGGTAGGAAGTTAGCGACGGGGTTACGGGGAATTAAGATGAACCAAATTGAAGCCCATCGTAACGGGATAATTGCCCTTTCCATGAAAACCTACTACAGTGAAATTGCAAAGTAGTTAGCTTATACGGAGAACCGATGGGACAACGAGCCAACTTAGTCATTGTCAATGAGACAGGCTATGACGTTTATTACTGTCATTGGTGCGCGAATTCGCTGGAAGCAAGCATCTTTTGGGGACCTGAAATAGCAATAAAGTTTGTCCAACAACAGACTCCAAACGCAGATTGGCTTGATACCACTTGGTCAGAAGGTTGTGTGCTGGTTGATACTCAGCACAAGGTATTACTAATTAATGGGGGTGAAGATATTTTATATGACATTCCCCTACGCCGATTATATATGGAGTTACTTAAGATTGTCTGGCAAGGCTGGATGGTTCAATGGGCGAAAGATGATTTATTGGATATTGCAGATTATCTAGGACTTCCGCGTTCAGACTTTACGGGAAATAAATCAAAAAAACGCGATGTTGATGAATCATGGCTGGACATTTCAAATTCAAAATGGCCGGACTCTTTACCAATCAATATAGGTAGTATCCGACAACTTGATGGAACGATTCAGATTTTTCCAGTTTGGAAAAGGTCTCATTATGACATTATACCTAGTGATTTAGACTTAGTAAAAGCCCTTGAAAGACATGAAGGCTATTCCGAATGGACATATCCGCGCGATATTTTCCCAAATTTTGGGTTTCATGTCGACATATCCCAAAAGCGAGTTTCATTGTGGGTGAGTAATTATCCGGGATTGGTTGAGCGTAATCAAGAATTATGGGATGGTTGGGAAATCGAATGGCTTGGCGATAATTTCGAGAAACATATCGAGCTGACCAAAAATCGTTTAGAGTTGCCTCCCATCCAACATACAGAAGAGGACATTCTGGCTCTAAGCAAGATACTTCTCAGAGAAGAATATAATCCGCTGGAAGCAATTGATATCCTCCAACAACATGCCAAAGAAAAAGGCTGGAGTTTTGAAGTAAATCCACATGCATTCACGCATAATCCACTCGAAATGAATGTTGACCGACGCAAAATCATTTTCGCCAAAGCTATTCAATCTTGGCGTGAAAGTCAAAGCAAACAGGAATAATTCTATGAGTTTATCCAAAACACCCGACGACGATCCCATGCCCCCGAATCATTCCAAATGGGGAAATTCGTTTCCCTTATGCAAAAACTTGATACTTTAGAGCATGTCGATTCCGATTTGAATGACGATTGGGTTGCCAATTTGCGCGGAGGAGCAGAAAGTCGTATAGAATCCGATGTAAATAACATTTCTGACTAGTCCCTTTAGTGTACGATCCCAGATAATAGCCAGATGATTTCAATCTATGGCGGACACGATGCAGATGCATAGCCATTTGCATCCCATATTTACCCCAATTGATGCTATAATACCTACAGAACAAACGTGTCATTTGTGGGCAATAGCATGTGGAAGTTCAATACATCCAAAACCCTGATGGCTGAATTGCTGACGGCTGAAAGCTAAAATCTGATGTCTGAAAATTCCTTTTTCAAAAAAAATATGATAAGTCCTCCCTTGCGAAGCGGGGGAGGTGGCATCCGAACCGCAGTCGCTAGGCGCGGAAGGATGACGGAGGGGGATAAATTTAAGAACTACTTACAACGCAATGACTCAAAAATTTGTCTGTTATCCCTGTTAAACAGGGAATTTTCCCAAATACCGACCTGCTGATAAGCTAAATTGCTAAATTGCTGACACGCTCAAAATGTCCAAACCCAGCCGCTCCCTCCGCACCCAAGCCATCATCCTCAAACGTCAGGATTTTGGCGAAGCAGACCGCCTCGTGACCCTGCTAACGCGCGATGTCGGCAAGCGCGATGCCATTGCCAAAGGCGCACGCAAACCCGCCAGCACCAAAACCGGACACGTTGAACTCTTCACCAAAGCGGATGTCCTCGTGCATCAAGGGCGCGAGTTGGGCATCCTCGTCCAAGCCGAAATGGTCGAACCCTATCTCGAATTGCGGGAGGATTTGTCACTGGGAGCCTATGCCAGCTATTGCGCGGAGCTATTAGACCGTTTCACGGAGATGGAAGATGACGATTCAGGAAACCTGTTTTATCTGCTAGACACCACCTTCGCCCGTCTCTGCACAGCTGATGACCCGCGCCTTGCCGTGCGTTATTACGAAATGCGCCTGCTCGATAGCTTGGGCTTCCGTCCCGAATTGCGAACCTGCGTCGTCAGTCAAGAATCCGTCATTGCCCGTGACCAATTCTTTAGTTATGGGGATGGTGGCGTGGTGCGTCCAGAAGTCGCCTCCGAAATTGGTCGGGGATTGGTCCCCATACCCCTCAATACGCTTAAAGTCCTACGCCATCTGCAACGCTCAGCTTATGATAAAGTGGAAGCTCTCCAACTCGACAAAACCCGCCACAACGATGTTGAGCGCATCATGGTCGGCTATATCACCCACCTGCTCGAAAGCAAACTCCAAAGCGTCGATTTCATCCGCCGCCTCCGCCAGATGACTTAGCTTGATATGATGTTGAGAGAAGAACGTGGGATAACGAATGCAACTGTAAGGGCGTACAGCTGTACACCCTACATAGATTTATATGCGGTTAGTTCACACGGGTGATATACGTACCTTCTTCAAGGTTGATTTTGAGGACATCACCCACCTTAATAAACATCGGCACGGTGACTTCCAAGCCCGTTTCGAGCGTCACCTTTTTCGTCGGACTATTCGCCGTATCACCAGCAATCGCCATCTCGGACTCGGTGACTTCATATTCCATCGTCTTCGGCAGGTCGTAGTCGATAATTTCACCCTCGAAGCTGTTGAGCTTGAGTTCCATGTTCTCTTTGAGATAGATGAGGTCATCGCCGAAGATAGCACGGTTGAGTTGCGGTTGCTCGAAGGTCTCCATGTCCATGAAGGTGACGAAAGACTCGTCGGCATAGAGGTATTGCACCGTGCGCCCTTCCACACGGATGTCTTCCACACGCTCGCCACTGTTGAAGGTCATTTCGGTAGTCGAGCCACTGCGGAGGTCACGCACGGTCACGCGGATGGTGGCTTTCCCGCGTCCGGGTTTGTGATGGCGATAATCCATCACGCGGTACAAGTTGCTGTCTTTGGTAAAGGTCGTTCCTTTACGCAATTGGTTCACATCAATCATGGTTTGGGTTTGCCTATGGTCTAAGAAAGGGTTTCAAAACGGCGCGTAGTATAGCAAATCCCACCCTTTGTGCGTAGGCTGAATGAACCATCGGCATTTAGTAAGAAAATCGATTAGATCCGCATATTTGGAATGTGTCAAAAAAGAGGTGTTCTCTGAGTGACCTAGTGATCTAAAAAATAAAGTATATTGATAAAGGGCAACAAGTATCGGTTCTCTGTTGCCCATTACGTGTACATGCAGTCGTGATTGTTATCTCGATGTCAGATAGCTCATTGCGTCCAAATTAATTCGGAATCATCGAGAACATCGGGTCAACGATTAGCTCGTATGCATCATCTAATGCGGCATCACGATGGTATTGTGCGGCAATAACCATGGGGTCAGCGAGGAAAGCGTCAAAAGCCTCTTGGCTTGGAGCATAATAAACCCACACTTCGTCCCAGTCCTGACCATCGCCGATATAGACACCTTCTACATCCAGACGTGCTTTGGGATACACGCCATATACCAGCCCAACTTCAAGGATGATCTCGGCGTAGACATCCATCGCTTCTTGTCCTGTACGACTTGGTTCGTTTGAGCCATTAGCATATTGTGCTTCATCGTTGTAGCGAACCACTTGCACCAGTTCAAAAGCAGTGTCATCCGAAGCAACATTTGGCAACTCAAATTCATCTAATGAGCGCACATGCGTGACCATGACAGTACTCGCCTTAAGACCCGCATCTTTATTAACAATACGCGCTTGAAACTCAGGGTCAGCACTCATGGCGAAAAGTGCCAATGGGCACGGATATTGAACAATAGCAACGTCATCCCACGTGGTTTCCTCGCCAGCAACATCGCTTGTCACATTACCTATATAGACAGGGCGTGCGCCAATAGCCGTGAGGAATTCAGTGGGTGAATACAACGCATTCGCTTCACGACCTGTTAGGTCGGTCTCACGCCCATCAGGATAAACAGCTTGCTCACGATACTCAATGAGATTAACCATGTAGAAAGGTCCCTCGGTGGGTGCTTGCAACATCCGCATGAGTTGTTCAGTGTTGGTCTCACCATATGAAGGACCATCATCGCCACCATCAGGACGATTACCCGTTGCCCTCATAGCTGACGCAACATTGCTTGGATTTTCGCAGATATCAGGTGTCAATTCAATCGGTGTAGCATTGCTTGTTGTAGCAGCATCATCAACTGATGATTGCGCGATGAATTCATTCATACGGCGTGCAATCTCTTCACCTTGGTCGTCTTGCAGGAAATGACCAGCTTCTTCGAGACGGACATGATCCCAGCCTTCACTGCCCGGAATGTGTGCAATAAGTGAATGTTGGATAAAGGGTTGTCCTAAGTTGCCACCATCATTATCCCCCCAGATTGTGAGGAAAGGTTTCTCAAATTCGCCCAGACCAGCCCAACCTGCATCCGTTACACCGCCTAATCCATTGACCAGACCAGGGAACGCACGCGCTCCACCCATCGTAATGCGCGAAGGGAAGGGCGCAGCATAAGCAGCTTCTTCTTCTGACGATAGATCAAAGTAAGTCAGCGTCTCAATAATCACCTCAGGACGGAAGCGTTCATCATTACGGGCATAATCAATCCATATTCCGAAGGAATTATCAATCAATGATGCATCTATATCAGCTGGATTGATTTCTTCACGCACAATTGGCTCTTGTTGTGCAGGCGCATTGGCGACATTGTTGTGGAAAAGATTACGAGTCAGTTCTGGGTTTTCAGGTAGTTCAGAGACCGTCTCGCCCGCAGGATAGGTCGGCAAGAAACCATTGCCAACGACGAGACGATCAAACCAATCGGGATTTGTGCCGACGACTTGCAAACCAATCAGACTACCCCAATCCTGCACAAAGATCGTAACTCCCTCCAACTCAAGCTCTTGAATGAAAGTTTCGAGGCGTTCGACATGCCCGACGTAGCTGTAATAGTCTGGGTCAATTGGTTTGTCACTACGTCCAAAACCGAGATGATCCATCGCAATCACGCGATGTCCTTCTTCTGCGAGAATAGGAATCATCTTACGGTAGAGGTATGACCATGACGGTTGACCGTGCAGGAGCAAAATTGTTTCGCCTGATTCGCCTGAACCGACATCGACATAGGCTTGGCGTAAACCATCAATTTCGACATAATGCGGTTCATAGTGCCAATCGGGTAAGTTTTCAAAGCAGGCATCCGGTGTACGGACAAATTCGACACTATCATCTGTTGTCATGACTACTAATTCGGCATGACAGAGGTCTTCCTGTGCTGATACAGCCCCCAATGACAGTGACAATAGTATGAGTAGACTGACAATTTTATGCATTGATTTTCCTTCTTCCTCAGATTATTTGACATTCATATGCACCTTAATTTATTTTTAAGGTACAATTGTTTCGTATATGATAGATACGTTATGCATTTAGCGATGTGATGTCAAGCAATTTTGAAGAAGTGAAACAAAGGTGGTGAAAATGTATCATATCAAGAATGACCAACGTTCGATTCGATCATGCGAGATGCTTTACGAGGGTTTAGCAGAATTAATGCGTGAGCAACCGTTTAACTCAATTAAAGTCAAGGATTTAGTTGAAGTCGCCAAGGTTGGGCGCACCACCTTCTATCGTAATTTCGATGAAATTGAGGATATTTTGCGACTCCGTAGTGACCAAATTTTTGAAGGTTTGATCGCTTATTTTGGAGCGTATATCCAAATAAATGGACACGAATCGCCTACTGCTTTGCTCAAACCACTGTTGCGCTATTTCTATTTGAATTCTGAGATCATTGAGTTGCTGATGATTGCCAATCGCTTAGATATCGCTCAAGCATCGTTCCGTCGTGTTTTAGAACCATTCACTTCACTAAGAGAAAAAATCTATGGTGCGGAAGCAGAATATGTAGACTATGTGTTGACCATACGCATTGGTATGGCAGTGAATATCTTAGTTCATTGGATCGAAACTGGGAAGAAACAAGCTCCTGATGAACTGGCTGATAAGCTAGTAGCGATGATCGAGAACATGGTCACGCTCGAACAATTGTTGTGATTGTGAATAAGTTGTCTTTTGTAGTGAATAACAAATTTTCTCTGTCACGGAATCCACGTAGCATAGGCTCCGCCGTTGGTGGTGATTTGCTGGGCATTGCTTCCGTCCGATAGCATGAGGATGAGTTGGTCATTGCCTTCGATGGTACTTGTGACCATTAAGAAATTGCCATCGGGACTATAGGTCACTGCCCAATCGGGATAAGGCGAATCATAGAGGACTTGGGGGTTACTGCCATCGGCATCCATCCGCATGACCTGTGATGAACCTTCGCCTGCGGTGATATAGGCAATCTCGGTCCAATCAGGGCTGAACACAGCTGAGGCATCCCGTACATTGTTGTTTGTGAGCAGGGTGACTTCATTGGTCGTCAAATCGAGGAGGGCAATCTCCCATGTGCTGGCATCTTGCGGATCGCCTGTCGTGAAGAGAATGGCATCGCCATCGGGACTATAACGTGGATGGCTGTTGCGCTTGCCATCGCTATAGACCTCTTCCTTGTCTGTGCCATCGGGACGCATCCGATAGATGTC
>JANQRM010000465.1 GCA_028284565.1 Anaerolineae bacterium
CGATTTGGTGCAGGCGGTGCTGGGGTTGGAATGATTCCGCTATCACCACCACAGTCACTGCCTCCATTGTCGGCTGGCGGTGAGGTTGGTGCAGGAGCATCGGCGCCACCTGTCGGCGGGATATTCAAACGTTGCCCAATAAAGATTTGGTTCGGATTTGCTATCCCATTCAATTGCACCAATGCCGACAAAGTCGTATTGAAGCGGCGCGCAATCGCAGACAGAGTATCGCCGGGTTGTACCACATACGTTGAACCATCGCCCGTATCGCCTGTGGGGGCGGGTGTCGGGACAGGCGTGTTCGGTGCGACGGTGGGGACATCGGTTGGTGTGACCGTTGCCGGATCGGGAATACGGACTGGAATGGCGAGGCGTTGGTCAATGAATATCAACGCGCTGTCATCAAGACCATTCGCTTCGATAATTACATCAGTCACACTGTTGTAGAGTCGCGCAATATCGCCTACGGTATCGCCCCGACGAACCGTATGGAAAATAGTACCGGGGAACTCATCACTAATCGGGGTGACTGCTGTATCGGGGTCATTGCCACCCACAGCTACATCTGTTGCAGTGGGTACATTCGTGACAACAGGCGTATTCGTTGGCAGATCGCTATCGACTTCACGAGTGGGGGTCGGGTCTGTATCGGGGTCCACGGATGAATCGGGTGTATTCGTTGGGACATCGGTTGGTGGAACGCTTGTTGCTGTCGCCGTTGGCTCGTCAGGTTCATCCGTAGGTTCTTCCGTTGCCACAATTGTAGGAACGTCGGTAGCTGGTTCATCCGTCGGGGGAGGTGTTGTAGGAACTTCTGTTGGTGGTTCATCTGTAGGTGTGTCTGATGGGGGGACATCTGTAGGTGCTTCCGTCGGTTCGTCAGTGGGTTGGGCGGTTTCATCAGTAGAAGCCAATTCTGCATCATCCAGATAGACGTAGCTACTTTGGACAGGCAAGCCAACAGTAGAACGGACAAACACCGTAACCGTATCGCTCTGTGCAGTGGCAATTACGGAATATTGGCGATAGGTATCATAAAACACAGCTGGCGTTGACCAAACAATATTGCCACTTGTGCCGTCAGTACCGCCTGTTGGGTCGATTCCCACACTCAAGCTCACGTCGCCGGGGTCTTCACTAATGTTGACATCTTCAAATGTCGACGACCAAACGTATCCGTAAATACTAAAACGCAATTCTGTGCCTTCCGTAACACCGGAAACGCGCTGGTAAATCCCGCCCTCATGAGTCTCGAAGAAGGAGAAATATTGTTGGGCATTGTTGCCAGAACGAATCCGTGCGCTATTGGGAGCTACAGGCTCGTATTTGGGTTGGACATTTTGGAATGAAGGCATATCAGATGTTCGCGCAACATGCCAAGGAAGCCACCCTAACGCCACATCACGCGGTTGATCCCCAGACATATTGACGAATTCGAGCTCAAAACCCGGATTCGTCAGCAAGTTGTCTGCCTGAGATTGGCTAAAGATGCCGACAATAATAAACAAGCAAGCAATGAGTAAAAGTCGTAACATTTTTGCGTTCATGCAAATCCCCCGACGAGATTTTGGTAATTTTAGTTTCAGTATACGCCTCTGTTGAAATCGGACAAGCTGATTGTTCAGCCAACCGACAGCAACTCGAACTCGTGCTTGAGTTCCGCGCCAGTATACCGTATGCTTCCGATGACTGCCATGTACCTACTCAATTATTGTTGATATACCTCTATTTCAAAAACCTATGTCAGAACCTGTTATCGGTTTATGTACCATTACACTTCATTTGCGTGGGATGACTTCTCTCAAAGCTAAGCGTAGTGTTGTTAAATCCCTGCTCACCAAAGCGCGAAAAAAGTTTAATATATCCGCTTCTGAAGTCGATGCATTGGATAAATGGCAATTGGCAGTGATAGCGGTGGTAGAAGTCTCTAATTCAAGTTTTCATACTCAAAAGACGCTACGGAACGTCTTAAAGTGGATTGAGCAAGATTATCCTGAAGTGACAATTACTCAACACGATATTGAGATTCTCTAGTCTTATCGCAAGAGCATTTCAGGATGCGGTATACTCAGGGCTAGAACTTATTGAACATTGATTAAATGAGAGGATATTTCCGTTGAAATTACATGAATATCAATCGAAATTTCGTTTTGCAGAATTTGGTCTGCCAATTCCGCATGGGAAAGTCGCAACCACCGCTGATGAAGCGAGAGCGCACGCAGAACAAATCGGTGGTGTAGTCGTAGTCAAAGCACAAGTGCATGTCGGCGGACGCGGGAAAGCGGGTGGCGTGAAAGTTGCCAAATCACCTGATGAAGCCTATGAATACGCCAACCAAATCTTAGGCATGGATATTAAAGACCTAACTGTCGAAAAAGTGTTAGTCGATCCCGGCGCAGACATCCAACAAGAAATATATCTGGCGATTACGAATGATCGCAGTGTTGGCAAACCCCTCATCATGGCATCGGCTGAAGGCGGTATGGATATTGAACAACTCAATGAAGAACGTCCCGAAGCCATTATCCGCGAACACGTTGACCCCTTCTTGGGCTTACATGCATACCAAGCCAATAAAATTGCCAGTGGGATGAATTTACCTCGTGAGCATTTGCGTCAATTCTCCAAAATTCTGCAAGGATTATACGACTGCTATATAGAAAGTGATGCCGAACTCGCTGAGATTAACCCACTTGCAATTGTCAAAGAAAATGGCGCAAACACACTCATAGCTCTCGATGGCAAGATGATCATTGATGATAATGCGCTCTACCGACAAAAACAGTTGGCAGAAATGCGCGATGCGAGTGGTGAACCCCCAGCCGAAACCGAAGCCCGCCAAGCTGGCATCACCTATATCAAGTTGGATGGGCAAATTGGTTGTATGGTCAATGGAGCGGGTTTGGCAATGACTACAATGGACATGACCAAACTTTACGGTGATGAAGACGGTATTGGACCTGCCAACTTCCTTGATATTGGCGGGGGAGCAAGCCCAGAACAAGTGACTGCCGCTCTCAAAATTATCCTTTCTGATAGCAATGTCAAAGCGGTACTTATTAACATCTTCGGCGGGATTACCCGTTGTGATGAAGTCGCCAATGGGCTTTTGACAGCTTATGAACAAGTCAACCCCGATGTTCCGATGATTATCCGACTACAAGGGACAAAAGCGGCAGAAGGCAATCAAATCGTCCGCGAAGCCAATTTACCCAACATGATCAGCGCAGAAACCTTAACCGAAGCCGCACAAAAAGCTGTCGAAGTCGCAAAGGGGGCAATGTAAGTATGGCGATTTTAGTGAATAAAGATTCGAGAGTCATTGTTCAGGGTATTACGGGTAGACAAGGCAGTTTCCATACGAAAATCATGATGGAATATGGTACGAATGTCGTCGGTGGAACAACCCCCGGACGTGGTGGCGAGTGGTTTGAAGGTAAACCCGTCTTCGATACCGTGCAAGCTGCAGTCGATACCACCAATGCAACTGTTAGCATGATTATTGTTCCTGCACCCTTCGCACCGGATGCTATTTATGAAGCAGTGGATGCTGGTATTAAACTTATCATCTGTTTGACTGAACATATCCCGGTCATGGAGATGATGAAAGTGGTGCATCATGTCAAACGCAATGGCGCACGGTTGATTGGTCCCAATTGTCCCGGAATTCTAGTTCCCGATCAATCAAAAATCGGCTTCATTCCCGGCATGGTTGCCACTCCCGGTAACATTGGTGTCGTCTCAAAAAGCGGGACATTGACCTATGAAGTTGGCTTTGCACTCAAAAACAAGGGCATGGGAATCTCCACCATCGTCGGTATCGGTGGTGACCCCATAATCGGCACATCTTTCGTTGATGTGTTGCAAATGTTCGAGAATGATCCAGAAACAGAAAAGGTTGCCTTACTCGGTGAAATCGGTGGGAATGCAGAAATTCTCGCGGCTGAATACGTCAAAAATCACATGACGAAACCTGTTGCAGCATTCATCGCCGGGCGCAGTGCGCCTCCCGGTAAACGCATGGGACACGCTGGTGCAATTGTTGAAGGTGGAGAAGGCTCCGCAG
>JANQRM010000468.1 GCA_028284565.1 Anaerolineae bacterium
AGAAGCCATCTTGCCCGATGCAGAAGATGGAATCCGCCTGCTTGAACCCGACCCTTATACCATCTTTGAAGTCTCCCCCACGATTCCGTTGGATAATCAACGCCTGCGCTTTACGGTGGGAGTCTCGCCAGATACCGTGTCCGTGCAATATGTGTTGGATGGGCAGGTGATTGGTGAAGTGGATGAATCGCCGTGGGCATGGTTCTGGACACTCGAACTCGGTGAACATGAGTTACAAGCGATTGCCACTCTCGCCGATGGCACAACCGAAATCAGCACACCTATTTCCTTCTCCGTTATGGAGGATACGCCCTCCCAGCCGGAAACTGTAACGGATGGATAAGTTAGTCGTTAAATATACATCAAAATAGATGAACTACAACGCTTGAATATAGAGTATAACAGTATAATATCTAAGTGCTTTTGTAGCCTTATTTACATTTTGATGTTATAACTTTCCTCGTGTCAGTAATCATTTAACTAATATATTATAGTTGCATTTATTTTGAGAAAGGTTATCTTAATAATGTTTGGTTTTTTTGGTACAATTCTGGAAATTCTTGAAAAATATCATAGAATCCACAATATAGTTGTTTGGATATGGACAAGAGTTCCTCAAAGGATTAGACCCTTTTTTCTTAGGAGGGTCAATCCAACAGTGACAATTGGTGTCTTAGCAGTAATCATGAATCCAGAAGCACCTCCAGAAGAACCAGAAGTTTTGCTTGGATACCATAAGTATCGGAAAAAAATCCATGGGGATTATTAGGGGGAGCATTAAAGAATCGGGAGAAAGATCATGCAGATTCCTCCCATATTGGTATTGCTGAACGAGGGATAATTCGTGAGATTAAGGAAGAAATTGATACAGATATAGAAGTTGTTAAGTTGCTTGCTATAGATAATGATTGGACCGACAAGACTTTAGACTTCTATTTCGATTGTGCCTTAGTCGATAAATTTGATACCAGCAAGCTAATTGAGAACCCAGAGATTGACCGAGTCCAATGGTTTAAGATTTCTGCGTTGCCAGAAGATATGTTTCGCCAACACAGAAATTTTCTCATCAATGTTCTACCAAATATTCCTGAACTTCCAGGTGTAAGTCGCACATCCAATCAAAATCCCCCAAGTTGGTGGAATCGCTACAAAATTGCTGAGACAGTTCGTCGTGAACTTATTTTCTCACAATCAAATGCTGACGAAGCACTACTTCGTGTGGTCAAGCAAGCTAGGGAAATTCTCAATTGTGAACTTATAGGCTTATTCATAACTGAACCCCCTATCGCTATTGAATCACGAGAAATTGATTTGCCGAACTCAATCAATGGAGTACTTCAATTGCGTTTTCAATCATCTTCTTTTTTGGGTGGAGAGACAGAATGTAATTCACCATCGTTGGACGTACAAGTAAAGCAAGGTGAAATATCGGGGTTAACCGTTTGGTGCCTACGTTCCGCACCATTTGGAAAAGCTATTCGACTACATGGTACGTGGCTACAGCAACATAAGCATGTTCGCAAATATGAAGGTCACGATCACTTAAAAGGACGTGTATGTCACTCTCTTATGGCAGTTGCTATTGTATTCCAAGATGAAATACTAGGATTAATTAAAGCTGAGAACAAATATCATTCACAGAGTATAGAAAAGTTTATACCTTTTGGACCAGACGATGGTTACATTCTGGAAGAGTTTGCGATAGCGGTAGCACCTATCATTGTACAGATGTAAATAGCAGATACAAGTTAGTTTAGGCGATTTTGAGCTAAATATAGTATATTTCATTGACATTTGAAATAAATTATACAAAGCCAGCATCTCATAAGATACTGACTTTATTGCAGAATTATGTTGATGATTAGCCATCAACATCTGTTTCAAGAGGGACGACGGAGGGCATGGCATCAACCGAGTCGATACGGATGACCACGCCATCTTCTGTCCAGTTGCCACGATGTCCGTTGACTTCGTACCAACCTTGCCCTTTGAGGATGACGCGCCCTTCACCCGCCGCTTGCAGTTGAATGCCTTGCCCTTTAACTCGGACGGCAATTTCACTGCCACGGATACGCGCTGTGCCATCGAATCCTTGATAGTGAATCAGTGTGAAGCCACGAAATTCGCGTTCTTGCATCCGTCCATTACCTGTGACTACGATATGGGCATCGCCACCGCGATCAATGATATAGAGGTCGCCACGGTCCGCCGAGACACGGATTGCCCCGCGCCCGATGAGTGTCGCCACGCCATCCCCTTCTGCGACGAGTGTGCCTCGCCCCACAAGATGTTCCTGCGCCATCACCGCCATGGGCAATGCCAACACCACCACTAACAACACAGCGACCTTGCTAAATTTGTTCCACATCATCAAACTCCCTTATAGCTTGTTATTCGATGTTTTTAGCGTAAGGGAGGGGTGTTATCTGGGTTTTGTTGCGGTGTAAAATGAATGCAAACGAAGAATCCGTTTTCTCGGCATCAGAATGATTTATAATAGTCGCATGATGTATCGGATTCTGTGGTCAAATGATAGGGAGTTGGATGTCGTTTTCGATCAAACAATTGCTGGATGAACCCATCATTCTCATCACCATACCCCGATTAGACGGCAAACGTGAAATCCAACGGTTAATCAAACTCATCAGCACGATTCATGATTATGCAGTTGTCCTCGATGTGCGCCAACTGACGGATGAGGCGTGGTCGGTGCTTGCCAAGGCATTAGCTGGCGTGATTACTGTGCTGTATGTGATTGGGCATCCGACAGAAACCATTGAGGGATACCATACCTTTACAGAAATTGACGAAGCCCTTGAGGGAGTGCGTCATCATCTCAAAGCGGGCATATCACCCGACTAAGGAAGCACCATGCTAAAGAAATGCTTAATTGCCAACCGTGGCGAGATTGCCGTGCGGATATTGCAAGCCTGCCGAGAATTGGGCATTGTCAGTGTGGCAGTCTATTCATCCGTAGATGAACAGGCGCGTCATGTCCAACTCGCCGATGAAGCCTATTTTATTGGGTCTGCACCACCCAGCCAGAGCTACCTCAACATCGACACATTATTACAGGTTGCCCATGAAGCTGAATGTGATTGTGTGCATCCGGGTTATGGCTTTTTATCCGAATCAGAAGTGTTTGCCAAAGCGGTGTTGGATGCAGGCTTAACATGGGTGGGTCCGCCTCCAAGTGCCATCGAGCAGATGGGGGTGAAGACTCAAGCGCGTACTTTGATGCAAGACGCAGGCGTTCCGGTTGTGCCGGGCTTCCAATCGGAATCCGCGACGCATGAGCAATTTGCTGATGCAGGGGACTCGATTGGCTATCCTCTGATGGTCAAGGCGGCTGGGGGTGGCGGTGGCAAAGGCATTCGCATTGTCTATTCCGCTGATGACCTCATCCCAGCGATTGAATCGGCGCGCAATGAAGCCCAAAAAGCCTTTGGAGATGCGCGTATCTTTTTGGAACGTTATATCGAATCCGCACGGCATATCGAAATTCAAGTGCTGGCTGATTCGCATGGGAACACGGTGCATCTGTTTGAGCGGGAATGCAGTACGCAACGGCGACACCAGAAAATCATCGAAGAATCGCCCTCGCCCTTTATTACACCCGATATGCGTGATGCGATGGGACAAGCGGCGGTGGATGCGGCGCAAGCGGTGGGCTATGTCAACGCCGGAACAGTGGAATTCATCGTCACGCCCGATAGAGATTTCTACTTTTTAGAGATGAATACGCGCCTGCAAGTTGAGCATCCTGTGACGGAATTGGTGACAGGGCTGGATTTGGTCAAGTTGCAATTTCAAGTGGCATCAGGTGAAACATTGTCCTTCACGCAAGCTGACCTCTCTCAACAGGGACATGCCATCGAATGTCGCTTATATGCGGAAGATGCGCGGAATAATTTTTTGCCTGCGATTGGCACGGTTCTGCAATTCATTCCACCCCAAGGTGCAGGGATTCGGGTCGATTCGGGCATCCAATCGGGCGATGAAATCAGCATTCACTATGACCCGATGATTGCCAAGCTCATCATCTTTGACCGTGACCGCAACTCGGCGATACAGCGTACATTACAAGCTCTCGAAGAAACCGTCATCTTGGGAACAACGACCAATCTCGACTTTTTACAGGCATTATTGCAAAGTGAAGTCTTCCGCGAGGGTGAGATTCACACTCGCTACATTGATGAGCATTTGGAAGCCCTATTGCCGGATATGCCAGAACTCGATGAATGGGCGCTGATTGGTACAATGCTCCACGACCTGAAAACACCGCAATTGGCTTCTATATCGGGAGATATTACAAATGATGGGGACGTGTTTAGTCCATGGTCGCGTGCGGATGGGTTTCGGATTGGGGGTGCATCATGACCCAACAATATCAATATGGCAGTGAGACTTTTACCATTCAACTCGAACTCCTATCGGACGGGAGTTATCTGGCGCGCATCGGTGAACGTGAGATTCGCTTCTATGCCCAACAGAATCTTAATGGACAATGGTTGATTCAACATCAAGGCAAGCAAATCCCACTCTATACAGCATCTGAAGACGACCGACGCTATGTGCAGGTGAATGGCACACATTACACCCTTGAAGCTGTCGATACGCGCAAACGTCGGCGAGGTTCATCTGGCAGTTCGGGGGATTTAACCGCACAAATGCCCGGACAAGTGGTGGATGTCTTGGTCGAAACGGGGGCGACTGTCGAAAAGGGACAAACTCTTCTCATTTTAGAAGCCATGAAGATGGAGATTCGAGTCTCTGTGCCGATGGCAGGCGAAGTGAAAGTCATTCATGTATCGGCTGGGGATGTTGTCGAGCGGGGACAGGTGCTAATTGAAGTTGGTTGAATAAAATTCAACGCAAAGATTGCAAAGAATGATGATAGATCAACTGAAATTCATCACAATCGTCTCAGTTCACGGAGGTTTTCACGGAAGGTGATGGCGACGAAGGTACTGAGGGCGAGAATCAAGACGACGAGCCAGAATTCAAATAACAAGATGAAGGTCGTGATGATGGCGAGGACGATGGTGATGTTGAGGAGCATCCAGACGAGTCGCCCGCGCAGAGTCGCTTCGATGATGAAGAAGGCAAGTATCACGAGTGCGCCACCAATCAACCAGAATTGACGCAGATTCGGCAAACTGAGCAGGATAATCAAGACGATGACGAGGAGGACTCCGCTAAAGGTTGCCCACAATTCGAGGAGGCGAGTTTGGCGCGGGAGTGGTGGTTCGGGGGGATGAACTTGGGCGATGTGCGTGCGGGGTTCGCCGAGATTTCCAGCTTCGAGTTGTGCTAGATAAATGCGGAGCGCACGTTGGGTTTCGGCAAGTTCGGCGATTTGTTGATGATAGGCTTGGAGTTGGGCTTGTTCGATATCGAGGTCAGCTTGGCGTTTGTCAAACAGGACACTGCGATAATCAGTCAGTGCTAAGGCTTCCACTTCGAGGGCGAGGTCACGCACGAGGTCGCGTTGTTCTGCCATGGCGGTATCGAGCAGAATCAGTTCGGCATCGCCTTCCATGATTTTTTCACGCAGACGCTTGAGGGCTTCATTCGGCGGTGTGACTTTATCGAGACCCGACCAACCAAGAGGGTCTGCCCATGATTGACGGACTGCGCCATCTCGATTGAATTTCACTCCACCCGGCGCACGTTCTCCGCGCATGAAGTCGTTGGTGTCTAAGCCCCAGAGTCCACGATAGGAAGTCACCCATGGCATGTCTTCATGGAGCAAGATGGGTGTCCATGTGCGTTGCTGTCCGAACCCAATGTGAATACCATCCCCGCGTGCATAGTCGATAAAGGGAACTCGCAACAAGGCACGGAATCGCTCGGTGATTTCGCCATCACCCTGTTGCAAGACATCTCGCCAGAAAGTTTGAAATCCTTGTAGTAGATTGGTTACTGGCTTGAGGAAGGCAGGTTCGACTTGGGTAAGATATTCGCCCGGCACAAAATAGCTGGCATGGGAGCCTGCACCAACATAAACAATGGGATGTGTGCCGACCCGTTGCAATTCGGGGTCATCCCACCGCCGACGCAAATCGTCCCCAGTAAAGTCGTGCGCGGCAAACGCCACCCAGCGCGGAATCGGCTCATTATCCCCTTCGTCAGAGAGATAGACAAAGACTTGTTCCCAATCGGCTTCATGGTCATTTACGCCGTAGAAGCTACTGCGCCAATCATTCATTACATAGAAAAAGACATAGTGCAGGATAATGTAGCCACCTTCATGCAAAACTCGTCCGTAATAGGTGAAGTTGGGATCAGCTTTTCGCATATCTTGATATAACAACTCCGCTGATGCTGTTGTGCCACCGGGGACGGTCCCGCGAATCGCCAATGATAGGTCGAAGAAGGAATCGAGCAAGCGCGAAAAGAGATTCACCCGTGAGAGTCGTCCGTGTGCTTGAAAGGCTGGACGTGTCTGTAACCATTGGCGATAGTCGATGATGTCCAGTGGGTCTTGGACAAAACGTAGAAAGTAGCGATGCTTGGCAGATGTCGTTTCGGTGTCTCCAATGTTGTCTGCGGTCAGTTCGCCTACATCCGCAATCTTCGACTCTTGCCCGAAGCGGTCACGTTGCCACAGACTCGCACGCTTGAGATATTCATCCACCGCAACCGGATAAAACATCTCACCTTGTGTATAATAGCAGATTGGCTCATAGAGACGGAGCAAGTCGAGGTCATTCATGTGGAGCGCTCCGGTTTGGCAAATAATTGTTTGACATCCCGTCGATTTAGATACAACACTGTCACAACTGCAATCCCCATCGAGACAAAATTGGGTTCTTCATTAAAATAGGTCCAGATGCCACTGCTTAAATCGAGTCCGAGTCGTAACATGAGCAACACCCAACCCCAATGCCGATAATTCCAAATACCGATGACACTCAGGGCAATTAGAATACTCGACAAAATCGTGATACCCGCCGTAATCTGCCGACTTGAGAGAGGTAAGCTACGAAAAGGTTCCATTGTGGGATTTTCGACGAGTAGCAAGACGACCATTAACCCCAAGAGTTGCACCAATTGAAGGGCGATAATCATACGGAGAGGGAAGGGTCGGCTTTTGTCCATTGCTATAGACGATTGATTTCAAATAAGCATAAGTCTACCCTTGATAGGTTTGAGTTGCCAAACAATCGTAAGTTTATCATTTCAAAAGTTGACTCATAGTCCGTAGACTCATTGTTTACATCCACAATAATATTGTTGCTATGTCTTCAACATCGCATATTACTCGCATTTTTGGTGAACGAATTCGTACCATACGATTAGCACAAGGTCTCTCGCAAGAAGGTTTAGGTGAGTTGTGTTCTTTAGACCGTACCTATATTAGTAGTTTAGAGCGTGGACATCGCAATGTAAGCCTGAAGAATATCGTCGCCCTTGCCAAAGCTCTGAATATCACCTTGTCTGAACTATTTGATGAAATTGATTTAGCACATGTCGAGCACAATTCTTGAACGCTGGCAACTGACACCAGAAGAACTAACCATCATTGTGGATGAAAATCCTAGTTTGCGTGGATTTATGCTTGGCTATATTGCTGAGTATAAATTGCGTGCCTTGCTCATGGCGAGTCAAGGTGTGACTAATTTAGAGAAACCTGATGACCATGCGCGGGGCAAGGGCAAAAAGAATGATCTCATCTTAACTTATAAGGGCAGGGATTTTTCTTTCGAGGTGAAATCACTTCAAACGAACTCAATCAAGATACTTGAAGATGGAACACTATTTGGTAAGTCTCAAGTTGATGCTAGCGATAGCCGAGAAGTTACTTTGCCTAATGGGGAAACCTTAAAGACGACCTGCTTAGTCGCTGGGGAGTTTGATATTCTGGCAATTAATTTGTTTCAGTTTCGGGAGCAATGGGATTTTGCTTTTGTCTTGAATAGAGACTTGCCAAGAAGTCGCTGGCGTAAGTATACAGAAACACAACAGCAATATTTATTAGCCACAATGGTGCCTGTTTCTTTTCCATTACAAGCTCCTTACGAATCAAACCCATTTAGTCTGATGGATAAATTGCTAACTGAATAACCCTCATTTTTTGATAAAGACTAAAAAATAAGAATGGTTTTTGCGCGCATGTCGTTGTTTTTTAATTCGACTGACTCCCGGCTTATTATTCCTGACCAAAACAAATAGGTCTTTGGTGTAAAATCCCATTGTTTCGTAAGCATTGATAATTTCAACATGCGTCAGCCATTGCTTGTTAGCACTGACTTCGTCCTGACATTTGACAATCAATACCCCTTTTTGGGCTAAGACACGATAAGCTTCGTGACCTGCACGAACATATAAATCGAGGACTGCCGCATGCCATTTGGGTTTTTTCTTAGGAGTGTCATTATTTGGCTGTGTACCATTGCTGGAATAAGCCTCCCGAAAGGTGATATGAGATCCTGCCCCTGCTCGGTGTGCCTGCGTCTTGCGTAACAATCCCTCCATATAAGGCGGGTCTAATACAACACAATCAAGAGTCATATCATCATAAGGTAGGTCTGTACAATCGACTCCCATATCAATGTCTGTTGCTAAGACATCATAGAGGTCGTCGTCAACATTGCGCCAAAAAACTCCTTTGCCATAAGTTACGTCGGCAACGGTAGAACCTACTGGTACATGAAGTTGGAGAATTTTAGGGAACAACTCTGCGTTATTCCCTTGATGAGCAGAATGTATTAATTTTGAAGTTGTTTCACCACTTTGAGTACGTTTTTTAACCATTTAGGATGTCCTGTTTGTTGACTATAAGTCACATTATAGTTCAAAAGTTCTAGGTTGCCCACTTCTATTTTATATCAATTGTGGAATTTGTATTGCCGATTATGGGATTATTCAAAATACCGACTACTTGAAACCATTCTGGTTCTTTGTCGGGGTTGCGTTGGATAGACATGCCAAGACGTTCCATCACCTTGATTGAGGCATGGTTATCATATTCGGTGGTAGCGATGATGCGCTTGAGTCCCCATGAATGGAACATGAAGTCTATGATAGCTTGGGCGGATTCGGTGGCGTAACCTTGTCCGCGATATGATTCGCCTAATGCCCAGAACATGCCCATTTCGGGTGTTGAGCGTTGGGTTGGGGTTTTCAATTGTTGACTGAAATAGGGCAATTTGTCGAAGGGACCATAACTGGGGACTAAGCCGACTGAGCCGATGACTTTCCCAGTTGATTTAAGGACAATCGCGCGGTCTCCATAGGGGGGTTGTCCCAAGTTTGCCAGCATTTTGACATTGAGTGCTGACCATGCCAACCATTCCCCACGGTCTTCTAAGGGGATTTCACCAAAGGCTTGATTGAGAATGGGGTGGATTGCCTCTAAGTCCTCCATCACATAAGGGCGGATGGAAAGTCGTTCCGTTTCCAGTGGGGGCATCGACATCAATTAAATCCCGCCAAAGCCTGCTAATTGCATGGTTAGGCGAATGCGTCCATTCCAACCACCGCGCGCATGACCGACGAGCAAGGTGTATGTGCCATCGACAGGCAGTAAAACATCCAGCAAGAAGGCATTGAGTCCCTGACCACCATCATCATTCGCGGCGATGACTTCCCCATCGGGCGAGAGCAATACCACCAGTGAATCGACGGTTCGGCTATTGATGGATAATCCCAAACGGTCACCGGATTCCGCGTCAAAGGGAATGCGATAGACTTGCCCAAATGCCATCGGCAAAGTCAACTCCCCTTCACTGACAATGGGGTCTGTTGTTGTGCTATTGACTTCAATTTGAGTCAACCATTCGAGATAGTCGAGTGCCGCGAGTGCATCCTCTCCGATGTCTGTATAAAGTCCAGCGCGTATCATGTAGAGTTCATTATCGTCCGGTGCAACTTCAATGGCTTGGCTCAACTCAAGGAGCGCGGAATCATTATCTTCCAAGAGTTGATAAATTTGGGCGCGAGAGACGTAAATATCCGCATTGTCGGGGGTGAATTCGAGGGCGATGGCATAATCGGCGAGTGAATCCTCATAATTTTCGGCATAGCGATACAGCAAGGCGCGTCGTAGATAATGCTCTGGATTTTCTGGGTCGAGTTCGATGATTTGTCCAAAATCCACGATAGATGAATCTAAATCACCCAGACTGAGATAAGCGAGTGCGCGCAATTGATAGGCATCAAAATTATCGGGTGCGTCGTCCAAGATGAGATTCAAGACATTTAGGGCGACATTAAATCGCTCGGCATCCATCAATGCATCGGCATGGCTTAATAAGCGATCAATTTCATCATCTTGCGCTAGTGCCGGCAAACTTATCCCAATAATGAATATGAGCAAGTAAATCAGTCGCTTGAGCATCCTGTTGGCTCCGTATACACCGCTGTTCGTCTTCTATTGTACCGTGATACGATGAAAAACGGATGAAATGGATTTAATCAATCAGTAAGGATGGGCTAGACAATAGCTTTTAGATTGAGTTGCGTTCAACTAGCGGACAATCAAGTTGATGTTGAATGGGGTCTAATGATTGATCTTTATTGGACATCAAATAGGATACCGCCCATTGCCCCATATCGTAGTGTGGGAGTTGCATGGTGGTCAGTCCGGGGCGCAACGCGGAGGCGATACTATCTTGATTGTCAAAGCCAATAATCGCTATATCATCGGGAATGTTTAAGCCTTGCTCTTTGATGGCATCGTAGGCTCCCATCGCCGTGCGGTCCGTACCGCAAAAAATGGCTGTCGGAGGATTGGGATGTTGCAGTAACTGATGAGCGAAAGTGTAGCCTTCTTTCGCATCCCCTGTACCGGGACACACTAAGGTTTCATCAAAAGCGATGTCATATTCGTCGAGTGCTTTTTGATAACCCTCTAAGCGTCCAATTGCCGCAGGAGGCAAAGGGTTATGATGACTGATGTTGATAAAAGCCACCCGTTTGTGTCCCGCGTCGAGGAGTGCTTTGGTCGCTTCATAACCGCCTCGAACTTCATCCGGAGTCACAGAGGGTAGGGAGCTATCTGGGGCATAACAATTGGCAAGTACAGTTGGGACTTGGGCGATAGATGTGGGTAAATTGACGGGTTGATGGAACATTGCCGCATAGATAATCCCCTCAACTTCGCGCTCAATAAAGGTCTTGATGGCATGATCGCGTCGCTGGGGATGGGCGGCGGTGTCGATGACGAGCAAGACATAATCATTTTCCCAGACTACATCCTGCGCGCCTTTAATGATGTCACCTGCGAAGGCAGTGGTTGCGACTTCATCGGTTAGAAAACCAATCAAACGCGAATTTTGTGTCCGCATCTGACGGGCAGAAAAACTCGGATGATAATCGAGTTCGTCTATGGCTTGCAGAACCCGTTCACGTGTTTCATCTTTCACATAGGGATGATTATTCAAGACGCGAGAGACTGTTCCCGCGCCGACACCCGCTTTTTCTGCAATGTCTTGTAGGGTTGTGCGTTTAGGCACTGACGTAATATCCTTGTTTAACGATTAACCCCGTTTTACCAGTAAACGCCCGTCCTCTGCAATGGTCACTGGCATGGGGTCACTGATTTCCCCAATGAAATCACCGGATTCATCAAAGTTCAAAAATGCCATAAAAACCCATTGTCCATCACTGCCCTGAATTAACTTGCCCGAATAGAGTGTGCCAGCTTCGTCACCCACCATGAATTCATCTGTGAGATAACGGAAGGGTCCAGTTGGGCTATCCCCAACGAGATAGTGTGTCCCCGTGATGGGAATCAACCCATTGCGGGCTTGACGGGTTTGTGAGTGATGTTCTTTTGGTGTAGAGAACAAGAGATAGTAACGATTCTCAATTTCGATTAACTGAGGAACTTCCATATCACCAAACTCCCCCGGCTCCGTTACAGGGGGAAGCACATCCCAAGAGCTTAAATCGGTGGATTTGGCATGAGCAATAACCCCGCGTGCAGCGGGTGCGCCATGATTCGCGCGGGCTGTGATATAGGCATGAAACTCGCCAGTGTCTGGATGTCGATACAGATAGGGGTCACGCCATGCCTCATCAAACCAACTGTCAAAGTCGAGCTTTTCGTACCATGTGGGGTCGGCTTCCATCACGGGATTATCAGGCGATTTTTGCCAATGCATCAAATCGGGAGAAGTGGCATAGCCAATGCGTTGGACGTAGCCACGTTCCCGGCGACGGCTTCCAGTATAGTAGAGATACCACAATCCATCATGCTGGATGATACTCCCCGTCCATGTCGTATTATCGTCCCATGCGCCATCAGCTGACGGTGCAATGGCATCGGGCAATATCTCCCAATTGACCAAATCTTGGGAGACTGCATGACCCACAGAGGGATTCCAATGGCGTAGTTGTTCGATTTTTAGCGACTTATCCGCTTGTAGATAGAAGATATGGGTGTCGGCTCCATCCTGTGCAAACCAGAAGTCCCACACCCACTTGTCTTTCAATTTCAGCATGTATCACTTAGCCCTTTACGCCACTGGATGCAACACTCTGAACAAACCATTTTTGGAAGATGAGGAATACGATTAACACAGGTACTGTTGCCAGTGAGGCAAATGCCATAATGTCTCCCCATTGGCGTGGAGCCTGACCAAAGAAGACTTGCATCGCTACAGGCAAAGGCTGAATCTCGAAACCAGCTGAGGCAGTTGCCATAAGGGGCCAGAGATAGGCTCCCCAGTAGGTCAAAAACTGCAAAATGGCGACGGTTGCAAAGACGGGACGAGACAATGGCGCAATAATCCGATAGTAAATCATGAAAATGCTTGCACCGTCCACCCGTGCCGCTTCATCGAAATCTTTGGGAATGTCGATAAAGAATTGGTAGAACAAGAAAATCGAAAAAGCGTCTGCCATAAAGGGAATAATTTGTACATGATAGGTATTGAGCCAATTGCTTCCACCAATCCATGGTAAATCGCGCACAAGCAATAACAAGGGAACGGCTATCGATTCAAATGGAATGATGATAAGCGCAATCACAATTCCAAGAATGATTTTTCCTCCCGGCAAGTCGAGACGCGCCAAGGCATATGCCGCCATGCTATTGACGAACAACCCTCCGACGACAATGCTGGTTGTAATAAAGACCGTATTGAAGAAAATCTGCCAGAAAGGAAGTCGCTCAAACAATCCCGGATTCGCGCCGACAGATGGTGAACAGACACTGCCCTCTTGGTCATAGTCTGGACAAGAAAAGTTCTCTGTTGTGAATTGTCGTGGAATAAACGCGTTGAGATTTTGCATGTCGGAACTGATGATATCGTCTGGCTTAACCGAAGAGACGACCATCACGACAACTGGAAACAAAAAGAACAGTGCAAGAAAAATCATCAAGCCGTAATCCAATGTACGGACAACCCTTTTACGAATTCGCGCATTGCGGGCAAGTCGCTGGGCTTCCAAACTTTGACTAACTGCTGTGTTTGTCATGAGATTATCACGCTCCCTCTGGATTTAGGATACGACGCTGGAAGAGAGAAATGACAAGGACGATTAGCACAAAGACAACAGCAATTGCCGCCGCATAACCGACCCGTTGTGACCCCCGAAAGCCTTCGTTCACCAGATGGAGAACAGGGGTAATTGTCGCATCGTCAGGACCACCACGTCCAAAGGTCATGACATCTACTTGTACAAAGAGTTTGAAGGCGAGAATCGTTGTACTAATGGCAACAAAGAGTGTTGTGTTCCGCAAGCTAGGCAAGGTGATATACCGGAATTGCTGGAACTTATTCGCGCCGTCGAGACCACTTGCTTCATATAGACTATCTGGGATTTGTTGCAAACCCGCCAGATAAATTACCATCTGAAAACCAACGCCTTGCCAAATCGACATAATCATAATCGCTGGTAAGGCTTGAGTTGGACTTTCTAACCAGTCAAAAGGACCAATACCTAGCGCACCCAAGAATGAGTTGATTAATCCGTCATTGGGGTTATAGAGGAAAAACCACAAGACAGAGACAATCGCCATGGCTGTAACGACTGGGCTGAAATAAATTGTCCTAAATACCTCAGTGAACGGTAGTTTTTGGTTGACTAACATCGCTAATCCGAGCGCAAAACTAGTCTGGAAGGGAACAACGATGATGACAAAGAGAAAGATATTAAACAATGAACGATAGAAGGCAGCATCTCCTGCCCCTACTACGATGCGTGAACCAAATAGATCAATAGTAACGAGTTCTTCTAAACCAGCGGGACGCAATAAGGTCCGTGAACGGGGGAATTCCATTTCGCCATCTTCATTTGGCTCAGGTTGTAGACTGAAGATTTGAATACGCAATAAATCAGTATAGTTCTCTAAGCCGATAAAATCAGGCGGTTTTTGTTGTTGGATGGTTTCACCAGTTGCTTCGTCTGTAACGGTTTCAAGCCGTGGAACAAGGGGTTGGTTCGTAAAGCTTAATCCTATTGCAAGGAAGAAAGGCAGGATAAGAAATATTAAGAGCAAAATTGTAGCGGGGGCGAGCATCAAATATCCTGCGATACGTTCTTCTTGTTTCATGCCCCCTTGCGTGGTGAAAGATTGAGTTGTCATCAGTTTTTCTTTTCTACACAATGAATTTTTGTTGATGAAAGCTGAACTCAGGAATATTGAAGAAAGGGGAGGATAATCCTCCCCAATTTATTGCACTTATTGGCGAATTAGCTTACTCGACGCTATAGCCACCATTGTCTTCGATATCGCGGTCAATCGCATCGACTGCTTGGTCTAGCGCATCCTGGATATCAGCTCCCCCAGCAATTTCATCAATGGCTTTCGCAAATTCAGCTGTAATGACGGGGTATGCAGGTGTAATCGGACGTGGAACAGCAACACCTTCGTTGAGTTGGGCAAAGTAGACTTCGAGTGCGCCACCTTCGGCAAAACGCTCGTCGGCTTCAAGCAGGCTGACACGACTGGGAATCGCGCCATTGGCATCGGTCATGATTTGCATCTGTTCAGGTTGAAGCATGAATTCAAGCAATGCCCATGCGCCGTCTTGATTTTCACATTGGCTGGTAATACCCCAGTTCCATGAACCCATCCCTGTTGCGGGATTGGCACCAAAATTCGGCATGGGGATGAGGACCAAATCATCGCCAAATGCCTCTGAATAGCGATTGAATTCCCAGTGTCCAACCCAACTGAGTGCCGCTTTTCCATCAACAAAGAGGTTATCATCTGGCGGGGTTGCGGTCGTATAACCTTCATCAAACAGGCTTTGGAACCATTCCATAGCCGCTACAGCTTCTTCACCGTTCAAGACACCTTCTGCGGTTTGATAATCCATACGATCAATCAAGCCACCACCCCAACTTTGGAGGATGGGCGCAAAACCATAGGAGAACCATTCACCTTGACCATAGTTCATCTTGAGGTCAAGTGCATATTCAACTTCTTCAAGTGCTTGCAAGGCTTCGAGTGCGCCAGTGAATTCTTCAAAACTCCATTCGTCGCCCACACCTTCAGGAATTCGTACGCCTGCCGCCTCTAAATAGACGCGGTTGCCCCAAATTGCCAAACCACTATCGAAGACACCCAAGCTGTAAAGTTGGTCGTTGTAAGTCCCTTGTTCGATAATCGAAGGCAAGATATCGCTAGTGAGGTCTTCGGAAACGAAGTTATCAATAGGTGTTAGGTAGCCACGCCATGCAAAACTGTAGAGTGTCGGTCCATCAAAATCGAGCAAACAGGCTAATTCACCTGCCAATGCCGCCGCGTTCACTGCATCTGTGTAAGACCCTTCTGGCAATTCGGTTGCGACAGCAACATAGTCGCTTTGTGATGCATTAAAATTAACCAAAATTTGGTCTAGTGCATCACGTTCTTCGCCTCGTCCACTATGGAAAAACAGGGTCACTTCCTCTTGAGCAAGAGTTGGAATTGCTAGAAGTGATAAGACCATCACTATAGCAATCAATAAGTTAAAACGTTTCATGGGGAAATTCCTCCAAAATAGTGAAAAATATTGAAAATGGAATTATAGGATGTTGCTTGTTGTCTGAAGTCGGGTCGATACAGCACTCCTTTCCAGACTATCGCTTAATTTGTGGAATCGATTCCGTATAGTGTGAAATTAAAAACCAACAGTGAATTGGAATCGTTTCCATATTATCGTAATTTGATGTGGCTGTCAAATTTTCGGTAATGGGAGTTGGACTTCATCAGGTTATACAAATAATCTTCCTGTATAAAATGAACTCTAGCCTCTTCCCCCTTCCATTAGCAAAGTCTGGCAAGACATTCTTTCTTGGTAACAATGTTAGGTCTATACTTCATAATAAACACACCCTCAGCTCCTCTTAAGTAGACCAAAACAACGCAACATAATATCTAGTACTTGGAACAATGAGAGCAAATCAGTTTTTCTACCGGATAATGCAAAAAACCACCCAATTTAGGTGGTTAACTATAAGTTTCTCTTTGGATTCTTGTTGATGGGCAGTACAGGACTCAGTCCGAACAAACAGATTTCCTCAATTCTACCTTCTTCCAATCAGTGACATATCCTCAGCGTGTAAAAATTCAACGTATTTTATAACAAGCATAATGGTTGACTTTGCGGTGTCAATGAGGGAGCAGTAGCCTCCCCCATCACACCTGGAAGTCTTGTCGCGGAGGCTAACGACACTCCTAACCTCAAGCGTATCACAGGTTGGGTGGGCGTTGGCTTCTAAAGCAACTTGTTTAATTATGCGGAGGAGTTTTACATCATGACTCGTTCAATCGTATTGACGAATCACAAAGGGGATGTGGGGAAATCCACGTCGCAACCAACATCGCCTTGGGATTGGTGCATGTCTTGCGCCACGTCGGAGCGAATAACTGTCGTGTGCTCTTGGTCGATACGGACAGTAAGGGACATGCGTCATTGGTCACAACCGGACGAGATGACTTTGGTACAGACAACAGTCTATAAACCGTCCTCATGGCAGATCGCAAAGACGCATCTAACGTTCTGGCTGAGTGCATCGTTCAGAGTGAATGGGATGCTGACCTGCATGTGTTGCCTGCTTCTCCTATGTTGGAAGGTGGAGAACGGGAACTGACAGGTACAGCAGGCCCACCGTATCGCCTTGCCGATCCACTATCGAAGATCGCACCTCACTATGCAGCAATTATCATTGACACACATCCCTCCTTTTCATTGTTGACCGAGATGGGCTTACTGGCGGCTACAGACGCGATTGTGCCAGTTGAACCCCGTTATCTCGAAACAGTGGGGCTATTGAGTGTCATTAATAAGATCAATGACATCCGTGAAGGGTAGCGACATCCCAACTTGCGAGTGAGTGGCATTCTCGTCACCAAGATGGACCGCCGTATCAAAGGACACAGAAAACTCCTTGATGAACTGAAGTCGCATCGCGTACTGGGACAACTGGTGTGTGGGGTGATACCTCAAAATGAAGCGGTGTCCTAAACGTCACCGCCGACATGCTCAGTGGTGATGACAGGGACTTGTTTCAGGAGGATAGTCTTCGGGTTGAACGCATCCTGCTGGAGCTCGTACGACCCGATCCTGTGCAACCTCGTAGTGTCTTGCCCGATCGGATTTATCAGGCATTTCATGGCAATCACATGACACCTTCACAGGCGTTACGTGAACTCATTCAGACTGCACAACTTGTAGCACGACGGCAAGGACGACCCTTCACCATGTCTTAGATTTGTTGGGGAATCCGGAAGACGACGAACAAGATTTAATACCCTTATCACCCGAAGAACAGCTTGTTCATGACCTAGTGAATCTGGCAATTACGATTAGGGATGATGGACAGATTAATCCGCTGACCGTGGTCGACGTGTCGGCAGGGTTGACACGTCAATTCCGCATTGAGACTGGCGAACGTCGGTATTGGGCAACCTGGCTCTTGCGCGATTTCATCTCTGGTCACGAGAGCGATGGCATGATCCCCTGTATTGTCGTGCCTGCTGAAAAATCCTCTATCTTTCGACAGGCCAAAGAGAACACAGCGCGCAAAGGACTCACTGCCATAGCTATGGCACGTCAGGCTGCTCTGTTGTTACTCACCGTGCATGGTTATGAAATCCCTGTTCATGCTGTTGACAACGACTTCTATCGGCAAGCACTTGATCTCGACCTGCGTGGCAAGCGCGAATTTAGTGAATCTATTCTCGCTGCAATGGGCGGTGTATCCAAACAACGTTTCAATCAATTCAAGCGATTACTTTTACTTTCAGATGATGCATTGGAGCTGGCGGATCGCCATACCCTCGATGAAGCTATGATGAGATATGTCGTTGATCTACCTCCAGAAGATCATAGCGAGATGATTCAACAAACCGTTCAAAGGAGTTTAACTCGTCGTCAGGTAAAAGCGATTGTGGAGTAAGAAGGGATTGAAGATGAAACCCTAACCCCAATTGCTCCAGAAATGAAGTTTGCTCGGACAGCAATCAAAGCAGTTGATCAACATAAACCGAAGAATTTTGCCAAGGCAATAGTAGATCAGCAGGGCGATATTTATTTGGCCATGGCTTATCTGAATCGCCTCGAAGCCTTCGTCAAAGAAGCAAAATTGAGTCTTGAAGAGTGAAAAAGGTCAACCTGGGTTGACCTTTTGGAGGATTTTATGTTTGCGAGAGCACCGCCATCATAAAAAATCAAGCCCACTTATGAAGCGGGCAGGTTTGGAACTGTGATATTTTTCTTGAATTCGACACTCAAAGAATATCACAGCTCCACTCCGTCTGCAGTGGAAATATCTTTAGCAGAACAGCGTGGTTCTATAGGGGATGCCGCGTTGCCCCGTTTTGCGAAGCGATACTTCACAGACAGCGAAGCTGATACAATCGATGCCTTCCGAGCCTGTGGAGACTACTTGAGAAAACTGAGTCGCAAGGGTGGCGATGTCTTTGAGCGACGATATTGCTATGTGGGTTCACGACATGGCGTATGTATCTTTGAACTCTACAATATCCAGTCACAAGTTCCAGAAACAACGCTCTACCACCGTCTGATCTGGCAAGAGCATCGCAATCTAGACTTCATCATTAAACGCAGGAACTTCGTGCGCGCCCAAAGAGAACTTCTTGATTGATCGGGGCTAATTTATGACAAAGGTACAAAAACGGACAAAAACTTTAGGGTCTATAGGGGTAGTTGACAAAATCTGCTTCGACATGAATTTTGTTTGTCCGATACATGTACATTCTATGTCAGTTGAAGACTTGTTGCTCAAACTGCTACCAATCAAATAAAAGCTGTTAGAATCAGGAGCACACTTCGTCATGGGCGATACAATACTCAATGCAAAGCACCTATGGTAACAGAGTAAAATTGAATGATCATTGTGGGAAAGTAACAATAGAGACTGAAGAGGCTATCCTACAAGCAAGTGTCAAACAAACAATTTCTCTGGCACATCAAGAAATATCAGGTTCCATATGTAAAAGACTTATTAGATATGTGAATTCATCAATAATGAAACAGTCTCATGAAGTGACATTTCATCATCCCACCACTTCTGCAAAACCCGACCATTTTGAAGCTCAACTTCATGAAAGCCTGCATAACGTGGGCGAATGTAAGCGTGCTTCATATTGAGATGATGATCGTTATAAAAGTTGTTAAACTGATTGTTAATAGCCTTATCATTCCAGACGTTCTGGGTTGCTGGTTGACCATCATGGGTTGGAAAAATATCATATTGCACGTCATCGCTCATCAAGTATCGTCCATAAGCTACTGCTTCCTCAATATGTAAACAGCTGTGAGCGATGCCTAAACCAACACCACCTAAGATGGGTCGCCCAGTTTCCTTCGTCTCAAATCTTGGTACCAACCCTAAGCGTAGCTGATTGCCTTGTGCACTTACCCCCTGAAAATAATTCACATAAGCAAATATTGAGGGGCAATAAGTGACGTCATTGGCGGCGCACAGATGATCATAAATATCCCACGGTCCCCAATGTGTCGAGCCATCAGGGACATATTGCAATAAGCACTTGAGTAGAGACAAGACATATTCAGCTGCTTCTTTATCGCAGGTCGGTTGGTTGGGATCATGGCAAGCCGGATAACCCAACCCTGCCATCATAGAAAGAAACAAGCAATTGCCCAGCACACCTTCAACACTCAATACTAACCCATATTGATGCGGTGGCTTATGATGGTCTTTTGCCCACGCCTCAATCGCCTCCCAAGTTGAAGGTAGTTCAGACGAATTTATCAAATCCTGACGGTATAGCGATGTATGACACGCTGCATCCAAAGGCAATGCCCACAGATGATTATCCAGTTCATAACTTTCAGTGCTTGGGTAAACTACACGATTCTTGAGGTCTTGTATATAGGCTGGCGAAACTAGAGTATCCCACGGTAATAACCAGTTTTCTTTCGCCAGCTTACCAGTCCATGGATGGTCAAACATGATGATGTCATAGCGTCCATCAGCCTTGGCTAAAGACTCTAGTATTGTGTTCTCAAATTGATACCATGGCTGTTGCTCCCAAATGATCTCAATTCCCGGATGTTTCTCCATATAGGATTTTGCAGAGGCAGCCAGTGGATTGTATCCGCGTGGATTTTGCCATGTGATGCCACTAAGTTTTTTCATACGCTTGCGAGTACGCCTCCATCCACAGTTAATACGCTACCGGTCATATATCGCGCATAATGTGACCCCAAGAATAAGGCGACATCAGCGACCTCTTCGGGTTCACCAAATCGCGCAAGGGGGATACGCCTCAAAATCGGGTCTCGATATTCTGGCTGAGA
>JANQRM010000476.1 GCA_028284565.1 Anaerolineae bacterium
CATCATTTTGACGGTCGTTGCCATCATCCTTTCAACCGTGGTTTCCGATGAGGTTGGGACACTGGGCAACTTGAGTTTTGAATTCAACGGTGTGACAGATGTCCTCAAAGGTGTTTTGCTGGTAATTATCATTCTCACCACGCTTGCGAGTATCTTATTCAAAAAACATCTCTTGGCAACGTTGTCATTGGGGCTGACAGGCTATGCAATTGGCGGCCTTTTCTTATTAGAGCCAGCACCCGATGTGGCGTTGGTGCAGTTTCTTGTCGAAACACTCGCCACCGTTTTGATTCTGATGATATTAGCACGGACAAGCGAACAAGAACGACAAGAAGCGATTGCTCAAGTTTGGAATCAATCACGCCGTGGCTTGGTGCGAGATATTCTTGTTTCCGTCCTTGCCGGTGGCTTGGTAGGAATATTTGCTCTCGCCGCTGTCGGTAGCCGACCCACACCTGACCCCATCTCTCGGTGGTATTTAGATAATGCCTTACCACAAGCTGGGGTGAACGATGTTGTTGCAGGGATTATCACCGATTTTCGTGGGACGGACACCTTGATTGAGATTGTTGTCTTTGCTTTGGCATCTCTCGGCGTGCTGACGATGCTAGCTCGTCCGCATCCAGACCAGCTGATGCCGTTGTTTAAGCGACGGTTTGGTAAACCGCCAGAGAAAACGGCAACAACCGAATTGTATATCGACTCGAAGTCGAATTTTGCAGACCCTATTACCCATCTTGCGGCAAGAACAATTTTGCCACTTGCTCTATTGATTGCGATTTCGCATATCTTTTATGCAGGAGTTGCGCCGGGGGATGGGTTTACGGCAGGTGTGATTGCTGGGCTTGGCGTGGCGATTTGGTTTATTGTGTTTGGTTATGTGGAAGCGAAAATCCGCTTGCGATGGTTGCAACCTGCCCCCTTTATCGGCATGGGTATGGTGATTGCGATAACGAATGCTCTGTTGCCACTTGTTTTTGGACAAGATTTTTTCACCTTAACTAAAGTAACGGGTTTTTCGGTTGCTGATATTAAGTTAGCCTCCTCTGTCGTGTTTGAAATAGGTATTTTCCTCACTGTTTTTGGCGGAATCAGCGCGATTATGGAAGCGATTACACATCCACAAGAGGTTGAACCCTTATGAATGTTTTGTTTGCAATTGCGACGGGGATTATGTTTGGTATGGGCGTGTTTTTGCTCTTACGACGTGACCTCATCAAAGCCGCGATGGGCTTTTATGTCTTGTTTGCCGCAGTGAACCTGTTCTTTTTGGCTGTGGGGGCATTTAATGGAAAAGTATCTGCCTATGTCAACGCAGATAACCAGACTGTTGGTCAACCCAGTGACCCCACAGTTCAAGCCTTGATGTTGACTGCAATCGTTATTAGTTTTGGCTCGTTTGCCTTGTTGATGAGTTTTATTGCGGTGATATCGCGTCGCTACAAAACAATTGATACCAACGAAGTCAATCACCTGAAAGCCTAGTTGATGCAAAACCCCTTACTTTTAGGACCGATTTTTATCCCACTAGCGATTGCCGCTGTCACGATTCTGTTTGCACGACAACGGCGTATTCAACAAGGGTTGGGTCTCACCGCAGGTATTGTCGCTTGGTCGTCGAGCATCGGTGTGTTGATCGCTAATGTACAGGGCGAGGTTTTGACCTATCAATTGGGAGGTTGGGAACCACCTTTTGGGATTGTGCTGGTTGGGGATATGTTGTCTTCGTTGTTTGCGGTGATGGCAACGACGGTTCTTTTGCTAGGAATCGTCTATTCGCTCGGTTGTAAAGATAAAAGTGTTGCTGAACCCACCTATATGCCCCTGTTTTTATGTATGGCGGCGGGATTATCTGGCGCGCTGTATACGGGTGATATGTTCACCCTTTTTGTCTTTATTGAGTTAATGGTGATTTCTTCGGTCATTCTGGTGGCATTGTCAGACAATCGCTATGGACTGGAGGCGGCGGCTAAGTATCTCTTTATCAGTGCGATGGGAACCTTGTTCTTGTTGGTTGGGGTTGCCGCGTTGTATGCGACGTTTGGCACACTCAATATCGCCGATATTGGACGTTCTTTGGCGAGTGGCAATCGCCCATTATTAACTCAAGCAGCGGCGGTCATGTTGATGTGTGCATTTCTACTCAAGAGTGCCGTCTTCCCTTTCCACTTTTGGCAACCCGATTTTCATACTACAGCTCCTACCCCAGTTGGTGCGATGTTGTCTTCGGTGGTTGTGAAGGTTGGTGTCTATAGCCTGATTCGGGTTATCACGGTTCTCTTTACTGGTGAAGCCTCAATTATCCAAGACATACTTATCATATTGGGTATCGTGGGTATCTTTTTTGGGAGTTTGGGTGCATTACGAACCTATGATGCGAAACGTCTCTTAGCGTATTCGACGTTTGGGCAAATTGGATTTATCCTCGTAGGTATCGGCTGGGGAACGGCTTTTGCACTGACTGCCGCCATCGTTTATGCGGTGAACCATGCTTTTATCAAATCGTCTATGCTGATGTTGACGGGTGTGGTGGCGAGTCGCACAAATCCGAAAACGGCGGATATAGACAAGCTTGTTGGAATGGGGAAAACACTTACGCTCACAGGCGTGCTTTACTTTCTTGGTGGCTTGGCACTTGCAGGTGTACCGCCACTCAATGGATTTGTCAGTAAATTGGCGTTGGTACAAAGTGGGATTGCGATAGAAGATTGGGTTATTGTTGGATTGGTGGTTGGCGCAGGTATCTTGACTTTGCTTTATATGTCCCGCACATGGCAATTGATATTTCAACGACCTCTTCCTGAGGAAACTCAGGTCAAACCAACAGGTGATAGTCAACTTGCACCCTTTTTGCTGATTGTTATCTGTGTGTTGCTGGGATTGTTTGGGGGCTATTTATTAGACCTTGCCGAATTGACTGTTACTGAACTATCGAATTCACAAATCTACATCCAAGCTGTATTGGGGGGCTAAGTTGACCGCAAATCTTGCTCTTTCATTGCCTTTGGCATTCTTCTGGATGGGTATCACGAATGTCTTGACCATCGAGAGCTTTTTGGTGGGTTACGGCGTTTCGTTCATCGGTTCTTTCTTATTCCGTCCAGGTCGTATCAAGATTCGCTGGCGAAAACTGCCTCGTCAACTCGTAGCTTTACTGATCTATGTTGTCTTTTTATATCGAGATATTTTGCTGTCAGGTATTGACTTGGCACAGCGAGTTCTTTCTAGGGATATGCGCCTCAAGCTGGGTATTATTGAAGTTCCGATTCAAGACCCGGAAAAAAGCTCGTTGGTTGCCGCGCTGAGTGCGGATGTCATCACACTGACACCGGGAGAACTTGTGGTTGAAATTAAAGATAATGAGGTGATGTATGTTCATTGTCTTGATTATGAATATGTTGAAGTCCATGCGACCCAAGTGCAGGCAGATCGCCTGCGCCTGCTTGAACAGGTTCTGGGGAGAGATTAAATGAGTGAAACAGCATTGGCATTGCTTGAGTTGGCTCTTTTTATTGTCACCTTACTCCTAGTTCCCTGTGTTTATCGAGTGCTAGTAGGCCCGACTTCGACAGACCGCTTGCAAGCCTTGGAAATGACCACTACCTTACTAGTTGGGATTGTGATCTTATTGATGTTGGTACAGCAATCGCCATTTATTCTTGATATTGGTATTGCACTGGCGGCATTTAGCTTTACGGCAACATTGGCGATGGCGCGCTATATGGCAGAAGGTCGTATTTTTTAGAGGAGTGAAACAATGTCATTACCTGAAATTATTGGTATCTCGATTGTCTGGATTGGGGTGTTTTTCTGTGTGGTTGGCATTATTGGAATAATCCGTTTGCCGGATGTCTTTAGTCGCATTCACGCTACTGGTAAAGTGTCTGCTTTAGGAGTTGTTGGGTTGCTCTTCGGTGCGGCAATCCTTGTTCCAGAACTGACACCCAAAATCCTCATGTTCACCTTATTTTTAGTCATTACCTCTCCGGTGGCATCGCATGCAATCGCAGTCGCCGCCTACAAACAACATCCGATTGCGGTTGAGCGCATGAAACGAGACGATTTACAATCTTTGTCTGATACGCATTAAGCTGTTACGACCCTACCTTCTATAAGAATGACTTGGTTGTTAGCAAAGGTAAAATAATGTATCGCTCTGTCTATTTATCATAGAATATAAATCGCGATCGTTGCATATTTATTTTCGGTGAAAACTGATTAAAATTCAGAATGTCGTGTCTGTCATTCGGCATTATAATGACTCACGATAATCATATGAGCAGGGAGGGATGATGGCAACCAACGCAGAAGATGATGCCAAACACTTACCACCTAGCCCATTCCGCCACACTTATGCCCCACCCAAAATCGACGGCATCTTCCAAGGTAAGCATATCCTATCGGTAGAACAATTTAATCGACGCGACCTCGAAGCTCTCTTTAATGCCGCGAGTTCGATACGGACACGGATGCGACAAGGTGATCGGGGTTTAACTGAAATCTGTGCGGGTATGGTGATGGCTTCGCTCTTCTTTGAGGCGAGTACAAGAACCGATATGTCGTTTCAGGCGGCGATGCGTCGCTTGGGGGGGGATGTCATTAGCGCAAGTAATGGGGTGCGCTTCTCGTCGATGTATAAGGGTGAGAATCTATCCGATACGGTACGTGCGGCGGGGTGCTATGCCAATGTCGTGGTTTTGCGCCATCCACAGGTTGGCTCGACTTATGAGGCGGCATATTATCTTGACCGATTGAATGAGCGCATTGTCAATCCGTCAGTCGTGATTAGTGGAGGCGATGGGGTCGGAGAACACCCCACGCAAGCTCTGCTGGATATGTTCACCATCTATGATGCCAAACAGAGTTTCGATCATCAGACGATTACGCTGGTTGGGGACTTAAAACACGGACGCACGGTGCATTCATTGGCTAAACTGGTCGCTTATTACCGTCCGACAGGCGCACATATCGCCTGTGTATCCCCAGAAAGCCTGCTGATGCCACCCGATATCGTGGCGATGTTGAAGGATTTGGAGATACAAGTCACAGAGACAGACAACTTAGTTGATGTGTTAGGCGAGAGCAGTGTGTTGTATTGGACGCGGGTGCAAGAAGAACGTTTCGATGATCCCCAAGCCTATGAGAAAATTAAAGATGGTTTTGTGATTACACCCGACATCTTTAGCAATGCACCGAAAGACTGCGTCTTGATGCATCCCCTCCCCCGTAAGCATGAGATGGGAACTCAGAAAGACCATGATGTCCTTGATACAGACCCACGTTCTATCTACTTTGAGCAGATGGAAAACGGCATGTTCATTCGGATGGCATTGTTGGCGAAGGTGCTGAAAGGCGCTTATGTGTGAGCGATAAGTTTCGCTTTAGAGGAGGATGTTGAACCCGAGTCCCATAATTAGGCAAGCGGTGGCAACTTCTAAGACCTTTCCAAAGCGTTGATTGCTAACCCCATTTTGTGAGCGAGTAGCCATAAAAGCAATCCCAGTGTGCCAACCGAATATCAAGATCACTTTTAGTAGCCCAAGCAGGATGATAGTTGTGATGATTGTGGATGGCTCAACTGTTTGAGGAATAATGACATTGTAATACACCAATGCTTGTGGAATGTAGGTTGCCATCACCAACATGCCCTGAATCAGCGCGAGTTTAGGGGTCGTTTGAATTTCCTGTTTCGTCGTTTTATCGCCTTTTGCCCAGATGCTTTTGTAGCCAGCAACCATGCCCATCGAAATAATACAGATTGCGCCTACGCGTTCAATCATCATCATCAATGGGTTATCCGATTCAAGGATGTTTGAGAACCCGTTTGCATGAAATGCGATTGCCATGAGTATCATTAATGCGGAGGTTATGGTTGCTCCGCTAGCAATGACTACACCGGATTTCAGTCCATTTTTTCGAGATTCGTGTAGAGTCAAAACAGCGACTGGACCCGGTGAAATTGCCCAAACAATGATGAAAATAACTAATAGCCACATCAGGTTCTCCGAATTAAACTAATGAATGAGATTATCTGTACCCACTTTATGATTTTTGACCTCCAATAATCACCCCCCTTTGAGGTAGTCTTTGAAAAATGAGATACCTATCAATTATGGAATGCTTGGCAAAACAAAATTGAGTACAATAAGTAGGCTGGAGGTCGGAATGCTCTTTTTACTTCAAGAAAACACATAAAAACAGGTCTCTATCATGCAAATCAGTGTAGTTTGGCGTGAGGCTTGACTATGTCTAGGTTGATACGGATACATGGGATGGTTGACCCACATTGCCATCTGCGGGATATGGATTGGAGTCATAAGGCGACATTCACTAGCGAGACTTGCTCGGCTGTGGCAGGCGGGTATTGGGCGGTGTTTGATATGCCGAATACCCCACCAGAGACGATTAGCCGAACCGCACTCGATACCAAAATCGAAGCTCTAAATCATCATGCTGTTTGTGATTGGGGAGTCTATGCTGGGGCATCCCAAGCGGATAACACTGACGAATATGAAGCGATGATGAATGATACGTGTGGGTTGAAAATTTTCAATAATTCAACGACGGGTAACCTGCTGATTGAAGACCAAGCCATGCGAGAACGGCATTATGAGGAATGGGTTGAGTCGCGCTTGATTGTGGTTCATGCAGAGGAAGAGACAGTCCTCGACATCTTGGAGTTGGTGCGGAAGTATCGCAAACGGACTCACTTCTTGCATATCAGCACCGCGAATGAGATTGAGTATCTGCGAGATGCAAGGGAAGAAGGATTGCCGATTACACTGGGAGTTTGTCCACATCATTTGTATCTGACGGAAGCAGACATTGCGACTATGGGCGGTTATGCCATGATGAAACCGTCATTGAAAACACAAGCGGATGTTGATGTATTGTGGCAGGCGATTGCGGATGGTTTGGTCGATATCATTGAGAGTGACCACGCCCCTCATACTCGCGAAGAAAAAGAAACCGACTCCCCTGCTTATGGCGTGCCGGGACTCGAAACGAACTTGCCTCTGATGTTGACAGCTGTTCACGATGGACGTGTAACATTAGAGCGTGTAATTGAAATGGTAGCGGATAACCCCCGCAAAATATGGGGCTTAAAGTGTCCTGATGTGACTTATGCGCTGGTTGATGTAGATGCAGAGCATACCCTCTCAAGTGATAAGCTATTAACTCAATGTGGTTGGACTCCCTTTGATGGAATGAGAGTGCGTGGGAAAGTCATGGAGACTTGGATACGTGGCACAAAAGTCTACGATGGTGAGCGCGTATTGGTTGAAGCAGGCTTTGGGCGGAATCTATTTGGGGATAATCGCTCTTGACTCTGCTACGTCGTGTATTCCTCCGTAGTTATGACCTCAGCTATCGTTTGATTCGACCTTTTATTTTTCGACAATCGCCACAAGAAGCACATGAACAAGTGATGCGTTGGTTGTCACGTGGGGATAGTCGTTCCCTCATATCTCGACTTGCGCGATTCACGCATCGTCGGAGTTTTGAAACGAAGCCTGTGACGGTAGGTGGTGTCACTCTTCCTCATCCCTTTATTCTGGCGGCGGGATTTGTGAAAGGGCATGGGTTTGAGGATGAAACTCGTGCATTGCAAGCCGTGCAAAATGGAGAGAATATAATCCCCGGCTGGAAGGTGATGCCTCAGTTGGTTGGGTTGGTAGAATTCGGCTCGTTTACGCGACATCCTCGCTTGGGCAACAGTGGAACCGTCATGTGGCGGGACAAAGCGACGCAATCCACACAAAATCGCGTGGGGTTGAAGAATGCGGGCGTGATTGCCTCTGCTGAGTTTTTGTGTCAACAATGGAACGAACTACCTCCTCAATTTGGAATTAATATCGCCCTGAGTCCGGGCGTTGATGATCTTGATCAAAATGTGCGAGATGTACGAGAATCCTTGAATGCTTTTTTGGAGCGTGGGGTGATACCCACATGGTTCACACTGAATATCAGTTGTCCCAATACAGACGATGACCCATCGGGAAATCAGACCGCAACACTTACTCATCGGCTGTGTGAGGTTGCCATCCAGCAAATTGGAGATATTCCGTTGTGGGTGAAAATTAGCCCTGATTTGGCAAAGGAACAGGTAGCAATCTTGGTGCGCGTGTTCGCAGAGACAGGCGTGCGAGCTGTGGTAGCAACGAATACGCTAGCACAACTTACACCCGATAACCCTGAACTTCAAGGCGGTGTTGGTGGTGGGAAACTGTATGCTGAGGCATTAAAAACTGTCCAGTGGATACAAGAAGAGAAAAGTGAGCATAGGTACACTGTGGATGTGATTGGCTGTGGCGGTGTCTTGGATAAAGCCAGTTATCATGCCTATCGGCAATTGGGAGTCGAAGTGGTGCAATATTGGTCGGCGATGGTGTATCGAGGTCCATTGGCGGGGGCATTAATTGAAAGTGAAAGTTCATGAGCCAAGCGGTTGTAGAGGCGTTATTGGATATTGATGCGGTGGGCTTCTCGCCGAAATCGCCTATTACTTTTAAGTCAGGGATTGTGTCACCTGTATATGTGGATAATCGTCGCCTGCCCTATCATCCTGAGCAATGGCATATCATTATCAAGGGATTTATCGACGCGATTCATCAGCATGAGATTGCTTATGATTTGATTGCTGGTGTCGCTGTTGGTGGTGTCCCGCATAGTTCTGCACTGGCGTATGCACTCAAACAACCATCCGTATTTGTCCGCAAAGAAGCCAAAGCACATGGCAAAACTCAACGGATTGAAGGGGGTGATGTCGAGGGCAAGCGCGTGGTCTTGGTGGAAGATTTGGTGACAACAGGGGGTAGTAGTTTATCTGGGATTGAAGCATTGAGAGACAGTGGCGCAACTGTGGACACTTTACTAGCCATTGTGAGTTATGGCTTTGCCGAAGCAGTAGATAATCTGGCGATAAATAAGATAGACTTGGTGACGTTGACAAATTTTCAAGAGATATTGGATGAAGCCATGACACGCGGGTTATTTAGTATGGTTGAAGCCGATGTGATCAACGATTGGTTTGATGATCCTCATAGTTGGGCTGAGCGACAGGGTTTAGCATGAATATTATTGAACGACTGAACGCTCGTATAGATGCTGTTAACTCACTGTTGTGCGTGGGACTGGACAGCGACTATGAACGCCTGCCAAAGACACTGCATCAATTTTTGAATCCTCAATTTGCTTTTAATCAGAGCATTATTGAGGAAACGCATGAAATTGTCTGCGCCTATAAGCCGAATATCGCCTTTTATGAAGCACGCGGTGAGCGTGGAATTGAAGATTTGCGTCGGACCATGGGGTATTTACGGGAGAAGCATCCTGACATCCTGACGATTTGTGATGCGAAGCGGGCAGATATTGGGAATACTAGCCGTGCTTATGCTCAAGCAATATTTGATAATTTGAACTTTGATATAGTCACGCTGAATCCCTATTTGGGGCGGGATGCACTGCAGCCTTTTTTGGAACGTGAGGATAAGGGGTGCATTATTTTGTGTCGTACCTCGAATACAGGTTCGGGTGAATTCCAAGACTTGCTGATTGATGGCAAACCCTTGTGGCAAGTTGTTGCAGAAACTGTCGCCAGTGACTGGAATATCAACAACAATTGCCTACTCGTCGTGGGGGCGACTTATCCTGATGAGATGAAGATTATACGCGATGTCGCGGGAGATATGACCTTACTCGTGCCGGGGATTGGTACGCAGGGGGGTGATATTGAGCAAACGGTGAAAGCGGGTTTGAATTCAGAGGGCAAGGGGTTAATTTTGAATTCATCAAGGGGAATTATTTTCTCCGACAATCCGGCAGAAATGGCGCGTACTTTGAGGGATACGATTAACATTTATCGTTTATGATGAAATATCTCCTTCGTCTTATCTTATTTGCTGGTGTCAGCTTTGCCATTATCTGGTTCTTTCTGATATTTACCTACTATCCCGTACCAAATCACAGCCGTGACGACATCCTTCTGATTGAATGGGGATGGGATACTCCCGATTTACAAGTTGCTCCCGACTATACTGAATATTTCCATACCCTGCCTTTTGATGGTGCAATATTTGATTGGAGAGACCGCGATGGCAATCTGTGGGGATGGCGACTCTTTGATAATCAGAACCCAATTGATGAATCTCAGTTGGAGACTGCTGTCGCTGACTTAACTGACTTCGATTGGGGCAATTATAAGAATAATTTTCTGCGTTATAACATCAATCCCGGCAACGCTGAATGGTTTGATGAATGGGATGTCCTGCTGGGAAACGCGGAAGCATGGGCAAGATTTGCAAACGAGTTAGGGTTTGTCGGGCTGATGTTTGATACCGAGCAATACAACAATATCCCGATTTTCCATTACACACGCTTGAATCCTGCAGTCTCTTACGAAATCTATGCCTGAACAAGTGTATCAACAGGGACAAGCTCTCATTCAGGCGTTTAATCGAGGCTATCCGGGTTTAACAGTGATGTTTACATTTAGCATTTCCAAATATACTCGCCTCTTACCTCAAGATTTATCATCGCATCCCTATGGTTTGCTTCCTCATTTTACTCAGGGCATGATTGACGGGGCTGATGACGACACGGTGTTTGTAGATGGGTATGAAGATTCATATCGCTATCTGTATGAACAAGAATTTTTGGAGGCGTACAAAACCATCAAAGGGATTGTGCCGTTGCATGTCCGAAACTCACATGAATACAACGAACACATGAGAGCAGGCTTTGGGTTGTGGATTGATGCGGAATGTGATGATCGGGGTTTAGATAGCCATGGATGTCATTTTGCACTGGAAGAATTTGAGCAAACGTTAAATCTGGCAATACGGCACAGCGAGGGTTATGTTTGGATTTATAGTGAGCGGATTAATTGGTATTTAGATGAAAATATTCCCGCAGATTGGTGGCGATTGATGAATGAGGTGAATCAGTAATGACCTTACTTCGGAATTGGGCTGGGAATATTGAATATGGTACGACAGCTGTACATTATCCTGAAACACTTGAGGAGCTACAGGAGCTTGTACGGCGATTGGATAAAGTGCGAGTCCTTGGTACAGGGCATACATTCAATCCTATTGCCGACTCTCAGCACAATCTTATCTTGTTAGATCGCTTACCTCGTGTGATTGATATTCATCCTGATACTAAGACTGTCACCCTTAGTGCAAATGTGACCTATGGCGAGCTTTGTCCTGTGCTACAGCAAGCGGGTTTCGCGCTATCCAATTTGGCATCGCTGATGCATCTTTCAGTGGTCGGTGCATGCGCAACTGGAACCCATGGCTCTGGGGTCAACAATCAAAACTTGTCGAGTGCAATATCTGCTATGACTTTGGTTCGTGCGGATGGCGAATTGATTCATTTATCGTGGGATGCGGATGCCGAGGACTTCAACGGAACGGTGGTTCATTTGGGTGCGCTAGGGGCGGTAACTGAATTGACGCTTGACTTTGTGCCGACATTTGAGATGCGACAACAAGTCTTATTGAACCTGCCCGTCTCTCAGTTGGCACAACATTTCGATGACATTATGGCGAGTGCATATAGTGTGAGCCTGTTCACAGATTGGCGTGAGGATTTTATTCAGCAGGTCTGGTTGAAGCTAGCTAATGATGCTGATAGTCCAATTGACGATTTTTATGGTGCGATTCCTGCGAAAGCGCGCAAGCATCCAATTATGGGAATGTCAGCTGTGAATGCTACAGAGCAATTGGGAATTGTTGGGTTGTGGTATGATCGGCTCCCGCATTTTCGCTTGGGAATAACTCCGAGTGTTGGCAATGAATTACAATCGGAGTATTTTGTTCCCAAACAATATGCTGTCAATACTATTCAATCACTTCAACAGTTGCATTCGCAGATGAAACCCTATCTCCTCGTTTCCGAAATACGGTGTGTGGCACAGGATGATTTGTGGCTGAGTCCCTGTTATGGGCGCGACTCCGTTGCCTTTCATTTTACATGGCGACCGGATTGGGATGCGGTACAACAACTTCTCCCGAAGATTGAAGAAGAATTAGCTCCGTTTGCGCCACGTCCGCATTGGGGCAAACTATTTACGCTATCATCTGAAAAGTTAAAGGCAGTATATCCACAATTCAATGCCTTTGAGATGTTGATGAATCGCTATGATTCCAATGGGAAATTCCGAAACACTTTTTTGGAGACATACTTCCCAGATCATAGAAGCAGATAAGATTTACCTCAATGGTTTGTTAATGGTTAATCTTGGTATATTTTTGGTTTCTTTAACCTCTATACTCTACTGAATCTACGTATTTTACCCAATATTGTAATAATCCGTCATAAAAATGCTATTACTATCGTCCTATTGGTCGAAATTGACTCATGTTGTATGATTTTTTTAAGTAGAGTTACTGATTGTGGCATTTTAAGTTAAAAGATATTCTTTATTTAACGTTGATTTACTCTATAGGAAGTATTAATCATCATGACAGTTCTCGGCGCAATTTTCGGATATTTGATCATCTCATTTATTGGTAGTTTGGTAATTGGACGCTTCCTCTCTCTCGCCTTTACCGATCAAATTGATGTTGCAATTACTGTTCCGACACGAATGACTGTTCAACCAAGTGCCGCTGTTGGTGATTAATTCTGCCTGCTGAAATCTAATACCTCAATCTGTAAAAGTAGTCGAAATAAAAAAGCCCCACAGACGTGAGGCTCTTTTTTTGTTTATTGATACTTGGTTATTTGATGACAAGACTTTGGATGATTTGGTCAAAGATAAGAGCTTCTGCTTCATAGAGTTCAGTAGTTGCACCCAAATTGACCGTCAAAATCGAGGTGTCATACGACATGATGTAGGCTTGTTGTATTTGGCTGGCACCCGGAGCAATTTCAAAGGACAGCAAGACGTAAATGGCGGGACCGGCTGGTATCTCGACTTTGGTGTTTTCGAGAACGGTGAAGCCGAGCGATTCAAATTGTGCCAGAATCGCCGGTTCAAGCGCAACTAAGTCGATTGCTGAACCAAGGTCTTGGGCGACGACGACTACAGTTGAGAAATTCATCGGATTCATAAATAAGAAGTCCACTGCCCCACTCATGCCTTGTTCTGTTAAGCTATCGACCATGCCTTGACTATCTGGGCTGAGCGCGCTGAACATATCGAGTGAGGCTTCGATAATGTCTGGGTCCGTCATATCCAACCAATCGGCTGGAATCTGAATCTCTACGGCATCAGATGAATAGGTAACAAACTCACCGTCGCCAGCTTCCATGTTGGACATATCTTCAGCGAAGCAACTGGCTGTGACAGCATCAATCATGAGTTGAGTAGCTTGAATACTGGTTGCTGGGTCTTGTCCATTATCAATTTGCTCTTGAATGGACTCTAATTGCGCATTGATGTCTGTCAACATGGATTCTAAGAAGACTGAATCACAAGTTACCCCATCTTGGGCAGATACACTAAATATGGATGCGCCAAGGATAAGAACAAATAAACTCAAGCGAAGAAGTCTCACAAATTTCCCTTTCTGATTTGAATGATTGAGCAGAGGCGATGCAAACTTTAGTCTACATCACTTTCTTCTAATTGAGTCGATAAATGTTGTAAAAATTATTACAATCACTTAGTGCACGATAAGCAATCAACTTGAGCTTATGATTCATCGATAACTTTTTGAAGCTGACTGAGAAAGAACTTCCAACCGTCGATATGGGATTGGCGGTCTTCTTGATCGCGTTCTGAGTCATCATAAGTTCCATGCTCGATTTGCATCATTGTCCCACCAGAGTCTTGTCGAACAAGTCGAATTCGCACTGTACGCTCTGGCATTTCAGGTTGATGATCCCAATGCCATGTGAAGTTGAATTGCTTATTCTGTACAACATCACTAAAGACCCCGCGCAGAGTCCAATTTTGGGCTTCCCAGTCGAATTGATACGCTCCGCCATCACGGGCATCGAGTTGGGTCACTTTTCCCACCCACCATTGGGTAATAAGATCGGGTTGCATCCACCACTCATAGAGTTCAGCAGGCGATGAATCAGGGAAATGTGCTTCTACTTCTACTTTCGTATGATTCATCGGCAAAATAGTAATGCTCATTATAGTCTCCTAATTGCTATACTAAGAGGTCTATAGTATAGAACATTTGGTCTATATTGTCGAGTTAAGCATTTTCACCTAAGGTAAATGATTGTCGTTAGCTGGTGAAATCCTATGGGACAGACGCAACTTATTTTACTTGGTACGGGTACACCGAATCTTGAACCCCATCGTTTTCAAGCCTCCTTAGCTGTTGTGGTGGATGACTCGGCTTATATTGTGGATTGCGGAGGCGGGACCATGCAACGGCTCTTGCAAGCCTTTCACGATAAGGATATAGCTGCGCTTGCACCAAAAAAGCTAACGCGCCTCTTTCTGACGCATTTGCACCCTGATCATACGGTTGGATTAGCCGACTTCCTCATTGGTCCATGGGTGGATGAGCGAGACGAAACGGTACAGATATATGGTCCAACAGGGACGGATGCGATGGTAAAGCACTTGTTGCAAGCTTATGTGATTGGCATCGGTGAACATCAACATGGACTTGCACCCATCGCTCATCCACTAGATGTAGTCGTAATTGAAATTGAAGCAGGGGTAATTTATCAGGATGAATTGGTGGCGATAGAGGCATTCCGAGTCAGTCATGGGGGGTTAGATGCCTTTGGATTCAAATTTCAAACATCAGAAAAAACAATCGTCATCTCTGGCGATACCTGCCCTACACCATCCCTCATCGAACAGGCTAAGGGATGTGATATATTGGTGCATGAAGTGTATTCGGCGAAGCAACTTAAAAGACGATCTATGGGTTGGCAAGCCTATCATCAGAAGATGCATACTTCGACAATAGAATTAGCGGAGATTGCGAATAAGGTACGCCCCAAGCTCCTTGTCCTTACTCATCAATTACCTTGGCAGACGACCTTAGAGAAATTACGAGAAGAAATTGCAGAACTTTATAATGGTGAAGTGGTGAATGGATGCGACTTGGATATTGATGCTTTACCATAAACGCACAATATCGCTTTCCGTGAAGAGATGTTCAACCTGTAAGCCAAGCGAGGGTTCAGCATAAAGCGCGGGTGGCACACTAATATCCGCCAGATATAATTCGCCCACATTTTGACGAACCGTTTCATCTTTTAAGCCAACTTTGGGCAAAGCCAGAGTCATGGTTGCCGTTGCTTGGATAGCAGGGTCAAAGACTGTACCAGACGTGGTATCAACACCCGATGGCGCATCGAGAGATAAAAAGTCACTCTCTTGTGAATTTGCCCAGCGAATGAGGTCGCCTGCTGTGCCTCGTGGCGCGCCTTGCAAACTATAGCCAATCACACCATCAAGGATAATATCAGGTTTGGGTAATGTGGTGACGGAAGTCACATCAACTACGGGAATAGCCATTCTACGGACAATTTGAAGTTGATGTTTGGGAATAGGTGTAAACTCGTTATCTGATTTTGTAGTGACAACAGATACATTAGCCCCATAATTATGTAATCGTCTACCTGCGACAAGCGCGCCTCCCCCATTGCCTCCTGTCCCAGCCATCACAATAACTGAATGTCCTCGTGGATTGCCATTGTAG
>JANQRM010000477.1 GCA_028284565.1 Anaerolineae bacterium
ATACAATGGAAGCGGGGATTAACCTGTTGATGGGTCAACCACGTCGGATTTGCAGAGATTTCCTCCGACATATCACAATTTTTCACTTGAACATAATAACGCCCTCTATCTCAAAAAGCACAGATTAATAACTAGAGTCTATAGAAAATTGGCAATGCAATCATTCCAGTTCGCCAAACCACACTACGCTCGCTTCTTTGACTTAGGGAGGCTTAACTTATAGCTTTCATCAAGCCATGCCTCCCAAAGCTCTTGTTGCATGGGTTCATCATCCGTAAATCGAGCTGTTACCCAGATTGATCCAACTTCAAACCGATCAGGGTCTTTCCGGGCTAATTCCATCGCCTGCGACATCGAATTGTTCAATTTGAACATGGCTTTATGGCGACCACCTTGTTCACCAATATACAAAAATCCTTTACCACCAACCTTAAATGAACTTTGTGTGCATGCCGTTCCTTCATCGACACCCGCATAGCTACCAGCCTTCAAGCGGATTAGATAGGTTGCATCAGTCTCATTCATACCGATTCATCCCCTGCCAGCATCCATTGAATCTGATATTTATCAACCAACATTCCAAAGTTGTTTTCTAGCGGAAATTGAACCTGACCACCTTCAGCAAGCCGATTGAACACCTGTTTCTGTTCAGCAGGGTCAGTAAATGTGATGAACAGGGCAAAGTTCGTCCCCTGTGCAATACCTTGACCGGGCATATCATCAGAGGCTTTGAACTGTACTGCATCAGCACGAAATTCCGAGTCGAAAATTCTATCTTTGTGCTCATCTGGAACATTACCTATTGGAGATTCTCCAACCGTCTGAATCGATGCAATTTCGCCATCCAAACAATCCGCATAAAATGTAAGTGCGTCCCGGCATGTACCGGGAAATATCAAATAGGGCTTAACCTCTTTCATGAAATGATCTCCTGTTTTTTCCTGTATTTGGGCTGACCGAGCAATTCTGCTAACTTTTCAAAACCCGCTAACCACCCTGCCATCACATACTCGCTATAAGCATCTGGCAAATTGCTCTGTGTCAGACGAACTAGGGTTTGAGAATTTTGCGCGATGAATTCGATCCGAACCATCATCACGCTATTATGATAAGAATCAGTCAATCGATATGCGAGCAATTCTGGCGGTTCATATTCCGTGATATACCCCTTGTGTTCGTAGTCACCAATCTCCTGCAAAGTCATCGTATGTGAATAATGACCGCCAACCTTAGAGTCTATTTCAGATTCCACGTTTGTAGCATAACCACACCCCCACCACAGTTGGACAAGGCTCTTTTTTATCCATGCGTCAAATACAAGGGGGCGAGGTGCATCAAATATGCGGGTGATAATCAAATGTCCATCTTCGTATGACGCGCTATGACTCATCTTTATTCTTCCCCTTTTGTTGGTTGATGTAGTCATCAATTACATCAAACTGCTGCACCCAAAACGCCATATAGTGATCAATCCAATCACGCGCATGTTCTGCTGGCATTGGGTTAATTTGGATAATTGACTCACGTCCTTTCTTTGTTCGTTTAATAAGTTGAGCACGTTCTAAGACACGGATATGCTTAGAGATTGATGGTTGCGATATATCGTATGGTTCAGATAGTACCGTGATGTTCATCGCCCCTTTTGACAATCTCTCCAACATACTTCGGCGTGTGGCATCGGATAATGCCCTAAAAACTAAATCGAGTTCTTCACTATATATAGCCATATGGCTATATATACTTCAGTCAAATGATATTGTCAAGTGAATGATGATTTTTGAGAACTAGCTGCACGAGAGGCAATTCTGTGGGATAATGAGCAAAGTTATCCCACAATAATATTTTAAGGGATTCAAATTTCTTAACAATTACTTGATTTAATCTTAATGAGAAATGCTTGGTTTTGCCTTAGAAACATTGATAAACAAGTGGTATGGTTCACGATAGACTGAAATAAGTCTCTTTATATTCAGACAATGGAAATGGTGAATGCGAGATGACGTTTGATCCCCAAAACGCTCTTCAACCAGATGAAACCCAACAGGTTGCAAAGGGTATTGTCTGTGAATGGTACTTTGACCACAGCCTCGTGGTGTATCGCGTAACCGAAGTGTCTCAACCATCCATTCAGGCTTGGGCTGATTTTGTCGTCACGACCATGCGTAATTGGGATAAAAGTAAGCCTTACCTAGCACTTCACGATATGTCTCAACCCGGTGTTTCGCTGCAATTTGCCACCCTTGTCGGTTTCGATACAATGAATCTAGGTATCACCAATATGGGGCGTGAACAAGCAGAAACCATCGTTGATACGTCCGAAAGTTTTTATGTTCGGATTGCCATGAACTTCAACTTATCTGTTTCCGGGCATATGAACAAAGTGTTGGCAGATAATCGCCAGCGTTCGCACCCATTTATCGAATATCGCACATTTTACAATCGTGAAAAAGCGATTGATTGGCTCGTAAAGCTCATCAATGAAAAAGATGACTGAGAAATAATTGCTGTTTCTCACATCGTCATACTCACCTTGCTTAAAATACCGTTGGCGTGAATATTCTTAAGTAGGCATCAACCATGCAAGACCTCACCGGGAAAGTCATTAAGAGTTACGAAATTCAAGAATTATTGGGGATGGGTGGGTTTGGTGCCGTATACCGTGCCAAACAAGATGTTGTCGACCGTGAAGTCGCCATCAAAATTATTTGGCCCGCCTTCGCTAATCACCCCGACTTCATCCGCCGCTTTGAAACTGAAGCCCAAGTGGTTGCCGGACTCGAACATCCGCATATCGTTCCGCTATACGATTATTGGCGCGAACCTGACGGTGCCTATATCGTTATGCGTTGGTTGCGTGGGGGACACCTCAAAGATTTGATCCGCAAGCAAGGTATGCCAATGGACGACATTTCGCGGATTTTGGGGCAAATCACCGCCGGGCTAACGCTCGCCCACCGCTATGGCATCGTCCATCGGGATATGAAACCCGAAAATATTCTGTTAGATGAAGACGACAACGCTTACCTCGCAGATTTCGGTATCGCCCAAATTCTACGAGAAGTCCAAGAAGCCGATGAAGACCTATTTGGGTCAATGGGGTCTCCTGCCTACGCTGCACCTGAACAAATTCGCGGCGAGACAACATCCCCCGCCTGCGACCTGTATAGCGTCGGTGTGATGCTCTACGAAATGATAGTCGGTGAGCACCCCTTCCCTGAATTAGCGGAAATGTCTCATACTGAATTGCTAGAAATGCGCTCAACAGCCACCTTGCCATCTCTAATGATTTTGCGCCCGGACCTACCCCCAACTTTGGATGAAGTCATCCAGAAAGCCACAGCCGTCAACCCAACCGACCGCTATGGTGATGCACTCAGCATGGCGCGTGCCTTCCGTGAAGCAATGGGCATGAATGTTGGACGTAGTGGCAATGGCGCGGCTGTCCGTACCACAGCCGACCAAGATGTTATCCCCAACCCCTACAAAGGTCTACGTGCCTTCCAAGAAGCAGATGCAACCCGTTTCTTCGGGCGTGAAGGTTTGATCAAACGCTTAGTCTACCGCCTGCAAGAAGATGAGTTATATAATCGCTTCCTCGCCGTTGTTGGACCTAGTGGTAGCGGTAAATCGAGCGTTGTTCACGCTGGTTTGATCCCTGCCCTCAAGCAAGGTGCCATCAAAGGTTCAGAAGATTGGTACTACGTTAATATGGTACCGGGCACTGAACCTTTCCAAGAACTCGAATCAGCACTGGTTGGCATTGCAGCAGATGATATTGACAATCTGATGGAAACACTGCGTCGGAACGAACACGGTTTATTACGCGCAATCGAAGAAGCATTGCCTGATAAAGAGAGCGAACTCTTACTCTTTATCGACCAATTTGAAGAAATTTTCACCCTAGTTGACGATCCTGATCTAACAGAAGATTTTCTGAAGTGTATTTTCACAGCAGTTACAGATGAAAAGAGCCGCCTCCGCCTCATCATCACACTACGTGCAGACTTTTATGATCGCCCCTTGCTCCAGCCGATTAGCAGTGCCTTGATGCAAGATCGCACAGAAGTTGTCGTCCCACTTACCACTCAAGAACTCGAACGCAGTATCGTTGAGCCTGCACGTCGGGTTGGCGTTCATCTGGATTCTGGGTTGGTTGCAGCGATTATTACCGAAGTAGTTGAACAACCCGGTGCCCTACCCCTATTGCAATATTCGCTCAGTGAATTATTTGAACGACGCGAAGGCAATCTCATCACACCCAATGCCTATCGTCAGATTGGTGGCGTTCGTGGGGCACTTGCCAAACGTGCTGACGAAATATATTCCGAATTTATCCTGCGTCAGCAAGAAGCAGCACGACAATTATTCCTGCGACTCATTACATTGGGTGAAGGTACGGAGGATACCCGCCGTCGCACGCTCTTAGCAGAAGTAACATCCGTTTCAAAAAATGAAGATATTATGCGCGATGTCGTTGATACGCTCGGCAAGTCACGCCTCCTCACCTTCGACCGCGACCCCGTTACCCGCAGCCCAACTGTTGAAGTCACACATGAAGCCATCATCCGTGAGTGGGGGCGTTTGCGTTCTTGGCTCGATGAAAGCCGTAATGATGTGCGCTTCCAACGCACCCTTGCACAGCTCACATCAGATTGGACAGACGCAGGACGCGACCCCAGCTTCTTACTTCGTGGTGTGCGTCTGGAACAATATGAAACATGGATAGAGACAACCAACGTCGCCTTGACTGAGGAAGAGGCAACATTTCTCAAAGCCAGCACAGCCGAACGCAAACGGCTAGAAACACAAGAAATTCAGCGTGTCCAATGGGAAGAAGAGCTGGAAAGACGCGCTGTCAATCGATTGCGCTTATTGGTGGGTGTGCTTTTGGTGGCATTTATCGTCACACTAGGCTTGATGGGTTTCGCCTTTGCCCAGAGCCAACAAGCACAACAAAACGCCCTCATCTCACAGAGCCTTGCGCTAGAAGCCAGCGCAAGACGTGCTCTCGATGAAAACAACGGTGACCTCGCAATTTCCTTGGCGATGGAAGCCAACGAGATTGATAACCCCTTGTTACAAGCACAACGCACATTAGCAGAAGTCGCGACAGCACGCGGCACACGGCGTATCTTTACCGGTCATACTGCATGGGTCACTAGCGTAGATATTAGCCCCGATAAACAGCAAGTCATCTCAGGCTCAACAGATTTCACAGTGCGCTTGTGGGATGCCAATTCTGGTGAACTCATCCACGAATTAGACGGACATAATGGGGATGTACAAGGGGTTCGCTTCAGTCCTGATGGCACAAAGGCTGTTTCTACAGCAGCAGACTTCCTCGCAATCATCTG
>JANQRM010000487.1 GCA_028284565.1 Anaerolineae bacterium
GCCCATAGGTATAAATCAAAGCGACTAGGATCAGCCCATGAGCCAGTGCAGGGACAACGACTCCAAAGAGTGGTGCCACAATGACCGACCCTGCGCCGACGTAGACCAAGACGAATGTGCCGATGAGTTCGGCAAGGCTTTCTTTCATTAAGTTATTTTCCACCAGCTTTTCTCCTGAGTGATTTCAATATGCTATGCTGATTATAACGAATGATGCTTTGTTTCTGCATCTGATTGTACGGGTGGAATTGCCACCCTATTTTGGTTAGAAATTCGTTTGTATGTTAAATGCCGTTATCTTACCCGTCGCGTGGACGATATACAATTCGACGGTTGGCAGGGGAGTTACCGTTGTGGCGACGGAAAAGGTTGGATTTGTTTTTGAATTCGATCTCCTTTCGTTTTTTCCCACCGGCGGTGCAATATATGTTTTCAGCGATTGGCAAGGGTGTTCCCGCCGAGTGGCACCTAAAGTATGGCATTGGGTTTGAATTAGATTTCAGTTGACGGATGTTAGGCATCAGAATGTAAGCTCTCAGCCATCCGCAATACGCTTTCAAAATTGTTAAGATGCAAAGGATATTATCAGCGTATCACCAAATAGATGAAAAGTGGGATGCAAAAGGTACGCGAAGACACTACACTCCGCTATGCATTTGTCTATGCATGTTCTAACGATTTTTAAGCTTTTTGCTTCAGGAAAATATTGGGTAGATTTGCTGTGCGATAATCTTGTAGCTTATTGAGAGACTTCGTGTTTTGTCAGATTTTCATATTTAGGGTTTACAGAAATGATAAGGATTTGGTATAAAAATCATGCCTGCTGTATTCGTGATGACGCAAAGCGTTTTGGGCCAACACTCACATAATTGGAAGTCACTTGTAGGTAACTAGGTGATAGGCTTGCGTAGCCAAGACCGACTTATCCACTCGATTTCCACCCTGCAAATGCAGGTTCAAAATATCTGCGGAGCACGGTAGAGCGGGTCTGGAATTATCCAACAGCCAACATTTTGTCGGCTGTTTTTTTATTGGGAATAACTTTCACCGAAGACCTCTACCATGAGTTGACCTAAGCGTCCGCGATTGGGAATGAGGACGGATGCGCCGGAATTGGTGGTATAGGATTGTAGGTAGCGGAAGTTGATGACCCCCATCTTGATATCATCTAAATCGACATCTTTGGCGAACAAGGCGAGTTGAATCATTTGCTCTAGGGTGAGCCCTGTGTAGACATTCTCGTTCCAAGAAGCCCATAAGGTGGGGGCTTGGAAGAGGAGCTGAGGCACCATATCAAGGCGTAGAATGCGGTCACGGATGGCGTAAAGCACTTGTTGTTGACGTTCTGCACGACTTATGTCGCTGTCGCCATGACGGGTGCGGGCAAAGCGTAGCGCATCATAGCCATTGAGATGATGTTGACCTGCTGGCAAATAGAAGGGGTCATAGCCATAATTCATGCTGGGGTAGAGTTGGTCATTGATGGTGTAGTTGGTCTCGATGTCAATTCCACCAATGGCATTAATGAATTCGATAAAGGCATCGAAATCGACGGCGATGTAGTCATTGACACGCATCCCTAAGTTGAGTTGGACGGATTGCATCATCAATGTCGGACCATAACCGGGTTGACGACTCTCGCCAAAGAACATGGGTGTATTAATTCGTTGGAGTTCGCTAAAGCCGGGGACTTGGACATATAAATCACGGGGAATGCTGAGGACACCAAGTGATTTGGCAATCGGGTCGAGGCTGACGAGCATCATGGTATCCGTGCGATACGCCAGACCTGTCTCACCGGGGCGACGGTCTAAGCCAACAACGACCATCGTGAAGCGCGATTGTCCATCCCATGGGGTGATTTCGATGGTGCTTCCGTCAGGGAGTTGGATGGTTTCGCCGATATTGACGCTACCGGACGCGCCTGTGAGGTCATCTCTGGCATCGACAGCTGTGGGAAGAAGTTCGACGACGTTGGCTGTTGGGACAACTTGAGATGTGTTTTGTGAGGCACGGACAACAAGAAGCAAGCCAAGACTGACAATGATGACCACACCGAATAATGCACCCGCAATGACTACCCAAGCCCAATCTGCACTCTTGTTTTTGCTATTTACCCGACGTTTCCGCATTCTGTCTCTCGCGGTTGAATTGCGGTTCAATGGAGGTGGAGGCGGTGCTTGGCTACCCGCATTAGAATAAAAGCTAGTGTTGTATGCGGAGGGGACAGGGGGTGTCGAGCGTAGGGTTGGCTCGCTCTGTTCATCCGTAACTTTCCCGCTAGGTATGGTGTTGTCGCTATTGGAATAGTCTTGTGCCATAATAGATAGGTTAAGACCTCAAAATAGTGAATTAGAATAGAATTCAGTATAAGGCAAGGTGGAAAAATGCGTCAATGGCGTGTCATTTACGATAAAACTTTTCAAACAGGAAAGCGCAATATGGCAATAGATGGCGCGATCCTTGAATCGGTGTCTGCTGGTGAGCAACTGCCCACCTTACGTTTATATGGCTGGAATCCGATGTGTTTGTCACTGGGTTATGGTCAACGGGTGCGCGAAGTGGACTTTGAAGGCTTAGATCGTCATGGTTGGGATGTGGTGCGTCGTCCGACAGGTGGACGGGCTATTTTGCATGGTGATGAGCTGACGTATAGTGTCTCGTTGCCAATTGAACATGAATTGGCACAAGGGGATGTGGTTGAAAGTTATCGTCGGATTAGCCTTGCTCTACTGAATGCTTTGCAACATTTGGGACTGTCCCCACGTTCTGAACGTCAAGATGATAAAAAACTCAAAGGTCCTAAAAGCCCTGTTTGTTTTGAAGTGCCGTCGCATTATGAAATCACGGCTGGGGGTATGAAGCTCATCGGGAGCGCGCAGGTTCGGCGTAAAGAAGGTATCTTGCAACACGGGTCCTTGCCCTTGTGTGGGGATGTGGCACGTATTTGTGAAGCATTAGCCTTTGAGACACCAGAAGATCGTCAAAAACAGAAAGACATTGTGCGTGAACGTGCGACGACTCTCGAAGGTACAATGAATAAAGTCATTGAATGGAAAACTGCGGCAGATGCTGTGGCTCGGGGTTTTGAAGAGCGATTTGATTTGAATATAGTGGATGGTATTTTGTCGTTTGAGGAAGAACAGCACACTAAAGAATTGCTAGCTGAGCAATTTGATAATCCAGATTGGACAAATAAGCGCTAACTTAGGCAGACCAAGGAATTGGTTTGTCAACTACAAACCCCCACAATACCGACAACGGTAGGTATATAGCTTGCCGTTTTTGATTCTGGTTGACAGGTATTGTTAGAGCGTCTATGCTATGAAAAATCTGTTCTAACGGAATTGCATTATGTCAAAACAACAATTGCCACTTTTTCCAGCGCAACCGACAAAGCCAGAGGATGTTAGTAAGCAAACACCTCTTGGGGC
>JANQRM010000494.1 GCA_028284565.1 Anaerolineae bacterium
GTCGAAGTATTTACTGCCAATTTTGTTGCTAGTATTTACGGCATGTGCGCCGGATTATTTGGATATTACTCCGACACCAACCTTTACCCCTGTCCCAACTCCGACTGCGACTCCAACTCCGATTCCTGCAGATGCCGTTCAGGAAGCGGACAACTTGCAATCGGTGCTTGATTTATTGCTAGATAATATTCCAGCTCGTTTACCAGCGGGAGCTGTGGAATGGCGACGTGATTTCACGGCTGGAGAAGAAGGTGTCGATTCGCTTCCACGTGTTGAAAATGGTGATGGATTTAAGGTTTTCTATACGGAGCAAACGGGTGGACAAATGAATCTCTCGTTTGCTGTGTTCAATACATCAGAGGATGCCTTTGCTCATTTTGAGTTTATTCGGGGTATTCGCAATGTTCTGGAAAACGGGGATACACGAGATAACTTCCCAGAACCCAACATCTTCGGTGCGGGCTTATATGGCTCGGTCGCATTGTTCCAGATAGATAATATGTTTATCGAGGTCAATATCGAACTCTTCTCTAGTACACAGGGGAATCCGCTTGTGCCTTTGTCACAGGCAACAGTGCGCTTTTATGAAGGCTTAGAGCCAGATATCGAAGCCTTAACCACGGAAGACACAGGGAGTTCTTCTGATGGAGACATGGATATTTCAAGTATGAGCATTGGAGAACCGCTACTTGACGCGGTTCTTTCTCATTTACCCCAAGAAATTGTGGGCGATGCGATTTGGACACGTGACTTTGAACGCTTTGATGGGATGCAAACGCCGCCGAATGTTGATAATGGTGTCGGGGTACGTGTTTTCTATAGAGAACAAACGGGTGGTGCGCTTAACCTCACTTTTGTCCATTTTGATACGGTAGACGATGCGATTGCTCATTATGAAAAGTTCAAAGGTATTCGCGACAGTCTGAGAGATGAAAATAGTGAAGATGGTTTTCCCGAACCGCATGTTTTTGGACAAGGCTTGTATGGCTCTGTCGCATTGTTTCAACTGGATGATGTATTTATCGAAGTGTTGATTGAACGTGCGCCGGGAACGGTTGCGAATCCCTTATCGACAGTTGCGAGAAGTGCCTTACGGACGCTTGAAGAAGCCCAAGCCAGCCTTGAATAGGAGTAGATGATGCTTTCAAATAAAATTGCCCTTGTGACGGGTGGTGTAGGGGATTTAGGCAACGCGATTGCAGTTCATTTGGCAAAGGCAGGAGCAGATGTCATCGTCTGGGACTTAAAGTCCGAAACTGATGCTCAAGAAAAACTTGATAATATTCGAGAAGTTGGTCAGCTTGTAGACTATAAACTAGTTGATGTTCGAGATCGAGAGGCGGTTGATGCCGCTATTGCATCGCTCGATAATCTCGATATCGTTATATCGAACGCTGGAATTGTTGATGCAATGCCGTTTCTTGAAGTTACACAAGATAATTGGCAACGGCATATTGATATCAACTTAACGGGATGTTTCAATGTTTGCCAATCAGCGGCGCGTAAGATGGTAGCAGATGGCATACAGGGGCGAATAATTCTCCACTCTAGTTGGGTGGGGAGTATCCCATGGCCGGAAATCGCGCCCTATACGGTGAGCAAGGCGGGTGTGAATATGTTGACCAAAGCGATGGCACGTGAATTGGCAGAGCATAGAATTTGTGTAAATGCCATTGCCCCCGGTATTGTCGATGCAGGTTTGGCAGGACGACAGTTGCTTGAAGAACCACAATATGCCGCCCGCGTTGCCAGAGTTATCCCATTTGTTGAACCTGGTACTCCAACAGAGATTGCCGAAGCAGTGGTCTATTTGGTGAGTCCACAAACTGCCTATATGACAGGGAGTATCTTAACTTTAGATGGTGGTTGTTCACTCTTCCAATTTGATTCTTAGGTAATTGGCTCTTTAGTATAGTCTCCATCAACAATCCGCCAAATATTGAGTGGATTTGTATCTTTGAGTGCATCGGGTAATAGCACATCCGGCAAATTTTGGAATGCGACAGGACGCATAAATCGCTTGATGGCGGTCATACCCACGGAAGTAGTTGCGGGTGCGGTTGTAGCTGGATACGGTCCGCCGTGATGCATGGAATAGACGACTTCAACACCTGTTGGGAAACCATTCCAAATGAGTCGCCCAGCTTTTTCTTGCAAGAGATTGTAAAGTGTATTGGCTGTTTCTAAGTCAGTTTGTTCAGCGTGGATCGTGGAAGTTAAATTGCCATGTAGATGATGCAAGGTTGCTTGCAAATCGTTGAGTGAATCACATAAGACAAACAGGGTTACAGGACCAAAATGTTCCTCCTGTAAATCAATATCATCACGGAACGCTGAGGATGTCGTCTGCATGACCGTGTGGCTGTAGCAGAAATTTTCGCTCGTTGTGATGGCTTCTCCGCCTAACAATACTTCAACGGATGCTTTGGTTTTGGTCTGGTTAACTGTTCTGGCTAACCCTCTTTCGATTGCACTATTGAGCAGAGTGGCAGGTTGCTTGGCAAGCATTTTCTGCGTGACGGATAGGATAAAGGCTTGTGATTGTTCGTTATCAACAACAAACACTACACCCGGATTGGTGCAGAATTGTCCTGTTCCGAGTGTTACAGAATTTACGAGACCGTCAGCAATCTCTTCGCCTCTTGCAGATATAGCATTGGGTAGAATAACGGTTGGGTTGGTACTCCCCATCTCGGCATAAACAGGTATGGGTTTTGGGCGTTGGGAGGCAGTGTCGAAGATGGCTCGTCCGCCACGTAGAGAGCCTGTGAATCCTACTGCCTCAATATCGGGATGTTGGACGAGTTGCTGTCCGACTTCGATGGTGTTGCCTTGAATGAGGGAGAAGAATCCTTTGGGAAAGCCTTGTTTGTCGGTGGCTGAATTGATTGCTTGAGCGAATAGTTCAGATGTTGCAGGATGGCTCGGATGCCCTTTAACGATGACAGGACAACCTGCTGCGAATGCTGAGGCGGTATCTCCACCAGCGACGGCAAAGGCGAAGGGGAAATTGCTGGCAGAAAAGACGGCAACAGGACCTAAGGGGATTAACATGTGTCGGATGCTCGGACGTGGGACAGGTTCTCGATTGGGTTGGGCAGTATCTATAATGGCTTCGACATAGGAGCCTTCACGTAATAGTTTACCAAATGCTCTCAATTGTCCGGTGGTACGTCCGCGTTCTCCTGTGAGTCGTGGCATACCCAAGCCTGTTTCCCAATTCGCAGTTTCGAGCAGTTCATCTCCTAAGGCTTCGATTTCATCAGCAACAGTGTCGAGTAATTCAGCAAGTTGAGTAGCAGAATAATTTTTAGTGATCGCAAAGGCTGATACCGCTTGTTGGACAGCTTGGTTGATTTCGGCAGATGTGGCGTTATGGAACTTGATGTCACCTGCTTGTTTGGTATTGGGATTGACGCTGGTGAAGGTCTTTATCCCTTGTCGGCTAATTGTACCTGCGATGTAATTTTGTCCAGTGATGGGCATGATTTTGTCCTTGATGATTGTAACTCAAAAGCGTTGCATAGTACGCAAGGCTGTTTTGACACGCGATGGCATATCATATATCATTTCAACCAGCTTGGCATCTGATTGGATTGTTTTTGTAAAGAGATTTTTTGATGAGTGATTGGTTTTCATTTGCTGGTGGTGTGGCATTTCTAATTCTGGCGAGCATGAGTTTTTTCCGACGGGATTTGTTGTTTCGTCTGTATAGTTTTGAGCGTCGTTGGCGAGAACGTAATCCAGAACATACGCCTGCATTTGATGCACAAGCGAAGCGCTATGGTGTTGCGTTTATCGTGATTGGCATCATCTTTATTGGCATTGGCATTGTGGGCATCTCCTAAAGGATTCAACAGTGACTCAGACCTATGATATTTTGAATATGGGACGGAGTTCGATTGACCTGTATTCTAATGATGTCGGAACACCCTTCATTGACATTAATAGTTTTGCGGCATATGTAGGTGGCTCGCCGACAAATATCAGTGTGGGAACACGTCGGCTGGGCTTGAAGAGTGTGTTGTTAACAGCGGTAGGTGAAGACCCAGTTGGCGATTTCATCCTTAATTTTTTGAATAAAGAAGGCGTTATCACAGAGTTTATTCCTCGCAAACCCGGACGGCGGACAAGCGCAGTGGTATTAGGTATCGAACCGCCTGATAAGTTCCCACTGGTGTATTATCGAGATAATTGCGCTGACATTGCACTAACGATTGATGATGTGTTGGCATCGCCGATTACGGATTGCAAGCTATTCCAATTTGCAGGAACAAACTTGAGCCAAGAACCCAGTCGAAGTGCGACTCTCTTCGCGGCGGAAGTTGCTAAGTCAGCAGGCATTCCGGTGGTGTTGGATATTGATTTCCGACCTGACCAATGGCATGACCCGCGCGCGTTTGGGATTGCGATTCGTTCTGTATTGCGTTTGGTGGATATTGTGATTGGGACAGAAGATGAAATCAATGGGGCAATGTTGTCTGATGTGTCACAGATGGAAGTGAAAGATTCGCAAATTTCAGATACACAAGTGGCTGGCGATACCCAATCAGCTATTCACGAATTGATGAAACTCGGTCCGAAAACACTGGTAGAAAAAATTGGTCCCGAAGGTGCGCGGGTGCATCTTGCGGGTGGGGAAGTGATTGATGCAGGGGGCTTTCCTGTTGAAGTGTATAACATTTTAGGTGCAGGGGATGCTTTTGCATCAGGCTTTTTATATGGTGTTGTACAAGGCTGGAGTTGGTATAAATCAGCACGATTGGGGAATGCTTGCGGCGCGATTGTGGTCACGAAGCATGGATGTGCCAACTTTATGCCGACGATGGATGAAATTAATGAATTTGTCGCTGATTTTGGCGGGTTGGAATAGGAGCTATCATGAAATACACAGCTGAAAACATGCTCATTCGCTCACAGGATAAGGGGCAAGCCGGCACGTTTGCGAGTGTGAACGCCCAACAAGCGGGTTGGGATTATCTCAATATGGCGGCGGTGCGTCTGAATAAAGGCAAAACCTTTGAAATTCAGATTGATGATTATGAGTGGGTCTGTGTGATTCTTGGTGGGACATGCAATATCAAGACAAGCAAAGGCGATTTTATGGATGTGGGTCGTCGCCCGAATGTGTTTAGTGGGATGCCCTATGCGGTGTATCTGCCACGTAATACAGAATTTGAAATTGAAGCCTTATCGGATGGTTTTGAGTTTGCCTCCTGCTGGGTTCCAACAGATAAAGATTATCCGGCACAATTGATAACACCGGAAGATTGCCAAATAGAGATTCGTGGCGGTGGAAATGCGACTCGTCAAATTAATGGAATTGTGCCACCCGGATTCAATTGTCATCGGATTGTAGCGGTTGAAGTGTATACGCCGAGCGGGAATTGGTCGAGTTATCCACCGCATAAGCATGATGTCCATAAGACGGATGATAAGGGCAATTTGTTGGAAGCGGATTTGGAAGAAATATATTTCTATAAGATTGATAATCCGATGGGCTATGCCTATCAGCGTGTTTATAACGATGATCGTAGTATTGATGCGGTGATGATGGCGCAAAATCATGATACGGTGTTGGTGCCAGAAGGGTATCATCCGGTGGTGAGCGCGCATGGTTACACCACCTATTATCTGAACTTTTTGGCTGGCTCGGCACAGTCGCTGGCGAATAGTGATGACCCCGATTATACGTGGGTGAAAGATACATGGACTTTCAAAGACCCGCGGTTGCCGATTGTGCATCATGGGATGGAACCGCGTAAAAAAGACTCTTAGAGATTTATTGCAAAGGATTTGATATGAGTACAACTCGCTTGACGATGGCACAGGCGTTGATTCGCTATCTTGCGAGTCAATATGTAGAACGCGATGGACAAGACAATGCCTTTTTCGCTGGTGTGTGGGGCATCTTTGGTCATGGCAATGTCGCAGGGATTGGACAAGCTCTCCAACAATTTGCCGACATCATGCGTTTTTACCAATCGCGTAATGAACAAGCAGAAGTCCATGCGTCAATAGCGTATGCAAAAGCGAAAAATCGTCTCCAGACCTTTGCGTGTACCTCATCCATTGGACCCGGTGCGACGAATATGGTAACAGGCGCGGCGACTGCAACTGTGAATCGTCTACCTGTGTTATTGCTGCCGGGTGACATCTTTGCGGAACGCATTCAAGCTCCTGTGTTGCAACAACTCGAATCGGAATATTCGCAAGATATTTCGGTAAATGATTGCTTCAAACCAGTTTCACGCTATTGGGATCGCATCTCACGTCCTGAACAACTGATTACATCGTTGCCGGAAGCCATGCGGGTGTTGACTTCACCAGCCGACACGGGCGCAGTGACCCTTTCGCTACCACAAGATACCCAAGCCGAAGCCTATGATTATCCAGCGACGATGTTTGAAAAGCGGATTTGGACAATCCCGCGCAATCGACCGGATGTTGGGTTATTGCAACAAGCGATTGAATGGATACGAGCGAGTGAGCGTCCGTTGATTATTGCGGGTGGTGGGGTGCATTATAGTGAAGCAAATGATACCTTGCTGAAATTTGTCGAAAAGACAGGCATCCCTATTGGTGAGACGCAAGCTGGTAAAGGCTCGCTGGCATATAATAACCCACACAATTTGGGGGCTTTGGGGGTTACAGGGACTGAGGGTGCGAATATCATGGCGCGGGAAGCTGACCTGATTATCGGGATTGGCACGCGCTATAGTGACTTCACAACCGCTTCTAAGGTGGCATTTCAAGAAAGCGATGTGCGCTTTATCAACATTAATGTTGCAGAGTTTGATGCCTATAAGCATGGGGCGATTCCGCTTGTGGGTGATGCGAAAGTGTCTCTCGAAGAATTAGGTGTGATGCTGGGTGATTATCGGGTGTCAGATGAGTATCGCAAGCGAGCGCGTGATTTCAATCAACAATGGGATGAGGAAGTCCAGCGAATTTATAATTTGGAGCATGGTATTCCGATTAGTCAGGGTGAGGTGATTGGTGTTGTGAACACGGTATCCAATCCGGAAGATGTGGTGCTATGTGCGGCAGGGAGTTTGCCGGGTGATTTGCATAAG
>JANQRM010000505.1 GCA_028284565.1 Anaerolineae bacterium
CCCAGCGCGCAAGCGAAATAAATACTATCTAAGGTCAGATTCCCAACGATAGACTTCATCAACTCAAACCATTTAGCCATCAGCTTTCAGGCGCCAGCTATCAGATATTGAGCATAGCGATCCTATCCACAGTCTTTTGAAGAGCATTCCCATCGGTACGATCTAACTGAGAATATCCTCTTCGACCTTCATCGGGTTAGACTTTTTACTTTCTCACTTTCCGACTTTGCACTATCCTTCCCTCTGATACAATACAAATTCATTAAGTCAATCAGTGATAAGTCATGACTGAAGAACACGAACTTACCCCCATTACGCCCGAAGATGCCCGCCAAGCCCTTGAATCAGCAATTGTCGAACGCTTGGGCGAAAGCTGGGAAGATGATGAAAACGGCTGGCTCGTCGTCCAAAAGACGGATTATCTGGCGCGCCTCACCAAAGACCGTCACAATCTGGATTTTTATGTTGATTTATTGGGAGAGGTGACTGTCGAGGAGAAAGAGATTAATCTCGTTCAGTCATCGGGACGCTTAATTGCGTGGGCATTGCTTCTTCTATCTCTTTTCATTGCCTTCTTGATTGCCCGTATCGCAGGGTTTATACAATTCTAGCCTTCGAGAAGAGTTCGCGCATCCCTTACACAAAGAGAGAAAACAAAATGCAAGTTTTGGTGACGGGTGTTCGTGGGGAGTTAGGGTCGAAAGTAGCAACTGCGCTACAGTCACAGGGACATGCGGTTCGCGGTGCAGATTTCATACAAGCCAACATCCCCGGTGTAGAATGCATTGCGGCAAATATGGCAGATTATCAAACCTGTATATCGCTCGGTGAGGGCATGGATGTGATTGCTTATCTCGGAGCCTATCATGGCATCCATTTAGAGCGTCCCAATAACCCCAACGCCAAAACCGAGATAGAATTTTTTGATGCCAATATCAGTGGCACATTTAACATGCTTCGCTCTGCTGTGGAAAATCACGTGTCAAAGGTGGTCTGGGCATCCAGCACGGTCGTCTTTGAACGCTACTGGTCAGCCTATGGCATCTATAGCCTGACAAAACGGACCGGTGAGATGATGTGCCAGTATTTTCATGATGCCCATAACCTACGGATTATTGGCTTGCGTTACGGTGGGTTTGTCCCGATAGATTTTGTATCACGCGGTTTTGGGATGCTTGAAACATGGATTGAGCCGGATGAGGTCGTCAAAGCAACCGTTGCCGCTATTGACAAAGACACCGTTGATTTTGGTTTTTACGATGTGCAAACCCCGCTTCCCTTCACAGAAGAAGATGTAGCGAGCTATCTTGCAGGTAACAAGTTAGCAGTTCTCACAAAGTATTGGTCTCAGCATACTCGTCTACTTGAACAATATGTCGACTGGCTCCCCGATCAGGTTTATCAGAGTGACATTAATAAAACCCAAGACGATCTCGGTTTCCAAATTGAAAAAGATTTTGGCTGGTTCTTAGATGAATTAAGCCAAGGCAGACAATAAGTGGGTTTTGCTACCCAACAAAACAGATTATATTAGAATGAATCAACTAACCATTGTGATTGCACCACATGACTAAGCCTTCAATACCCACTGTCCATATTCGCCAAGCGGTCACCTCTGACCTTGTTGCCTTGTCCGACTTTATCAAGCCCTTTGTTGATGAAGGCAAGTTGCTTCCCCGCACGTTTGACGAACTCGAAGACTTTTTAGAAACTTTCTTCATTGCCGAAGTGAACGGGACGATTAAAGGCTGTGCCGCGCTGGAAATTTTCAACAAAAAATTAGCGGAAATACGCAGTCTCGCCGTTGCCAATAACCAACAGAACCTCGGAATCGGCAAGAAACTCGTGCAAGCCTGCATCGACCTTGCCAAAGAAAAGGGCGTGTATGAAGTTATGGCAATCTCCTCTGCCGAACCCTTCTTCAAAGCCTGCGGTTTCGATTTCACCCTGCCCGGTGAGAAGAAAGCCTTCTTCCTCCAAACCCGTGATGAGTTATAACGTGGTGTAAAGGGCAATTTCTGTGTCACAAGCCAACTGGTTCAAAGTCGCTGACCACAATACCCTGCCTGACAATCAAGTGATGGTTGCAACAGCAGGTGAACACCGTGTCTGCTTGGTGCATTATCAGGCGCAGTATTACGCCATCCACAATACCTGCCCCCATCAAGGCGTATCGCTCGGCTTAGGGCGTATCAACAAAGGGTATGTGGTCTGTCCCATGCACGGCTGGGAATTCTCCCCCATCGACGGTTCGCTCCCTGATTATTACCTCGAACCACCCATCCCCACCTATCCCGTGGAAGTCCGTGAGGATGGTATCTACGTCCAATTGGATATGGATGACTCAACATGACTCGTTGGTTACTCTATGGAGCAAATGGCTACACAGGCGAACTCATCGCTGATGAAGCCGTCAAACGTGGACACGACCCCGTCCTTGCCGGACGCACCGAGTCGAAAATAGCACTCATCGCCCACCGACTCAATTTGGATTACATGATTTTCCATCTAGATGATGTCAACACGATTGCCGAAGCGGTAGCCGATCTCGACTTGGTGGTTCATGCCGCCGGACCCTTCATCGAGACCAGCGCGCCCATGGTCAAAGCCTGCCTTGCTACCCGCACACACTACCTCGACATCACGGGCGAGATACCCGTCTTTGAAGCTATCTTTACCCAAGATGAAGTCGCCCGTAAAAATGGGGTTGCCCTCATACCGGGTGTCGGATTCGATGTCGTCCCCACGGATTGCCTCGCTAAATACGTTAGCGACCAACTCCCGACTGCCACCGAACTCTATGTCGCTTTTGATAGCTTGAATTCGCTCAGTGGTGGCACGACGCAAACCGCCATCGAATTCCTCAAAGACGGAGGGAAAGTCCGACAAAACGGCGAACTCAAATACCATCCTTTCGGACACGACTCCCGTCAGCTTCAATTCATGCACGGCAACCAATGGGTGACTCCCATCCCATGGGGCGATTTGTCGACAGGCTTTCGCTCAACTGGCATCCCCAACATCATGACCTACATGGCACTCGCGCGCCCGATGATATGGGGTGGACGACTCTTCGGCGCAATCGGACAAGCCCTATTAGGCATCGACCCTCTGCGTCGTGGTCTACGTCGCTTCGTGGATTGGCGCATCGACGGACCCAATCTGCAAAAACGCCAGACAGGTCGCTCCTATATCTATGCCGAAGCATGGGATGAAGAGGGTACGCATATCGGTGCATGGCTCGATACCGTCGAAGCCTACCGTTTCACAGCCGAAGCCACTGTCCTCGCCGTTGAGCAGACACTCGAACTCCAACCTGTCGGCGCATTAACGCCCTCCCTCGCATTTGGAGCCGATTTCGTTCTGCAAATACAAGGCACACGTCGCCTAGACCGACTCACTGTCGGCGATTGGCAGAAGTGGCTTCGATGACTCTCTCACTGCCCATCATTGCCATCGTCCTCATCATCCTCTTCCTCGCCACCTTGACCCGTGCTT
>JANQRM010000532.1 GCA_028284565.1 Anaerolineae bacterium
CACAACGAGTCAAAGCGGTTCGTCTCATCCCACTCGAACCCCATCAATTCCGCACTGAAGCTCTCAAAAAGCAACTGCCATCTGGAGAACCAGTGATCATCTCCGTATCGGGGCATCTCTACTTTGCTGCGATGAAACAACTTGAAGATTTGCTCCCTGAACCCGATGGTACATCGCAGACCATCGTGATTCTGCGCCTACGAGACAATGACTATCTAGGCAGTACAGGCATTCACTTTCTACAACGCTACATCGCCAAATTAGAAGCAGGTGGGGGCAAGCTCATGCTCTCGGGGATTAGCCCCAAGATTCAGCGTCAGCTCGAACAATCGGGCTTTCTGGAACGCATCGGCAGAGATAACATCTTCTATGAGAGCGACATCATCTTCTCTTCCACTGAGCGCGCCCTGACATATGCTCAAGTGTGGCTGCAAGAAAAGGAACAAGGTATTGTCTCTTTGGAGTGAATATCTCCCCCTATATTGAACCGTTATCTTCCAAGACCTTAGCTTCGAATAACAAACTTAATCTATGTTATGATTAGATAATCGTTCACTTGAGTTTCCAAATTTTCACCTTGAAGGGATCAACCATGTCTATGCCAGAAAAAGCGTTGCGCGTGTTTGAAGGAGCAACTGCAGTAATTACGGGAGGTGCCTCGGGGATTGGTAAAGCCATGGCTGAAGAATTGGTCAGTCGTGGGTGCGAAGTTGTATTGGCTGATCTTCAGATCGAGCAAGCTGAGGAAGTTGCGGCGACAATACGAGCGACAGGTGGCAAGGCTACTGCGTCCAAGATCGATGTGACTGATTTTGAAGCTATCGAGAATCTACTTCAAGAGACTGCCGCGCGGACAGGGAGGCTGGATTATATGTTTAATAATGCAGGAATAGGCATTGGTGGACCACTGACTCGACAAAGCATTGAAGATTGGAATTTGATTCTCGACATTAATCTTCGGGGTGTAATCAACGGTGTTCAAGCAGCATACCAGATTATGGTAAAGCAGGGTTTTGGGCATATCGTCAATACAGCTTCTGTGGCTGGGCTTCTAGTTGTAGCGGACGGAATATCCTATGCAACCACTAAACACGCAGTAGTTGGTCTTTCAAAATCTTTACGTGCGAAAGCCGCCTTGGAAAACATTCGGGTTAGCGTTCTATGCCCCGGCATAATTCGTACCCCTATCCTGAAGCAGGGAGGTAAATACGGCAAAAATCTAAGTGATATAACGCCTGAACAGGAACAGGAAAATCAAGAAAAACTCAATCCTATGCCACCTGACGAATTTGCCAGTAAGGCGTTAGATGCCATCGCCAAAAACAAAGCCATTATTGTAATTCCTTCTTTTTGGAGGCTGTTTTGGTGGATTAATCGTCTCTCGCCAAGACTTGGAATGTATTTGGCGAGGAATGATGCCAAAAATAATCGTAAGAAACTTCAAGCAGAACGATAAGGCAGGTTAACTTTTTTGTTCAATTGTTGTTTGATAACACGAGACGCAAAGCCCAATTATATACTTAGGTACTCAGAATAAGGTTCAATGAAGGGCGTACAGAGCTATACGCCCTTCGTTTGCAAATGAGTTACGATGCCGTTTCATGCACCAGTGTATCAGGAAAGAAGCTGTACCAGCCAAACCAGAAGGCGAGATGTCCCGGTAGCCTTGTTAGTGTATCCCCATCCTCACTGACGAGTGCATCTTCCGTAATCGTCCAAACAGAACCGTCGTCGGCTAGCAAGGTATCGTCCGTCTCACCAGCCGAGAAGATCAACTCACCGCGTTCATAAGCCCGTACCGCCGCACCGCCCGGCTCAAAGAAGTCACGTTCCGGTGTCGCACGAGAGACAATCACCAAGTTTGTATCGCTGAGGGTATCATTCGTCACGCCTTCAGGGATGAGTGTGGACAGTGGGTAGGCTTTGGGTGTGCCATCAAGTCGCAGAGCAAACACCACATCCTTATTCTCTTGGACAGAAGTATCCTGTTGCCACGACGGGAACATCAAATTGGGGCTGTTGAAGTAATCTTCATACGCGCCACCGTTGGTATAATCCCGCCGGAAGCCTGTGTCCAGACTCAAAACACTCGTATCAGGATGTTCGTCGAGCCATGTCGCCCAATCAGTCACGACCACAGGCAGAATATCGAGTTCAATATCGGTGCTGACTAAAGGACCAAAGGCGGGAATTCCCGTCAGTGCATTCCAGACGGTATCCGTGTTGCGGTCATACATCAGCTTGTTCGAGCGCATCAACATTCCTGTCGAACCAAATTCCAGCACAATTTCACCTGCTTCAATGAGATTGCCTTCGGCATCCGTATAGGTCAAGTCGGGTATCGTCACATCATACAGTATCCCTGACCCACAAAGCGTACAATACGCCAACATGACAGGCTTCCCAATCACACGTCCGATAATGCCGTCATCGACATTCAGTGGTTCAGCATCCGTAATATCAGGCAAGGATTGCCAATCGGCATCATCCCATTCGAGGTCATCGAAACTCAGCCAACCTTGTTGCGGACAACCCGCGGACACGCCATCTATCAGTACCCACGCACCCTCAGCTTGGGCAATCGCACGGAACTCCGTCGGCGCACGGAAGTGACAGACGACTTCACCATCTGGTGAGTCAAACAGGGGAGAATGTCCAATCACATCATTAAACATCTCATGCCAATTCAGCAGACGCAAGGGATAGGCGCGGTTGTCGCCATTGATGCTCACGCCAAAGACCAATTCATCGGTTGCTGGATAGGAACAGTCCCCTTGCCGACAAAATTGTGGCAGAGATTCACCTTCTGCGATGGCTTCTTCGGGTGTGATTTGACGCGCATTGACCAGCGAGGGAATCCCATCAACCCGTACTCCACCCCAAACGGCTTCCATCAGATTCACCCGTGCCGTATCTTGTACTCCCGCTTGCCAGAAGCGTACGAATTCGGGGTCAACGAAAGTCGCAAAGAGCAAGCCTTTATACTCATCGTAGTGAGGTGGCAGGTCGATATTCGTCTCACCAGCCCACTCAAAATACTCACGCCAACCCCACGTTTCGGGTTGTCCTGTGAGTTTAGTCAGATTGGAGAAAATTTCTCGATTGAGATTGGAATCCCGCGCAAAGTAAAGCAGGTCAATCAAAGGGGGAACATAGAGCATATCGCCAGAGTCGCCAATTGCATTCAGCAGAAATGTGTCGGGCGGACCGGCACCAATTCGCAGATCATAGGCACTTCCAACCAAGCGGATCATCACCCCGCGATAGTCACTGAGGTCGATGCTTTGTTGTGCTTGAGGAGTGTTGGAGTCATGGACAAAGAGGGCAGTGAAGATACCAATTAGAAACAACAACGGAACCACACGCCAAGATTTATGCATGAGTAAGCCTTTCGTAGTCAGGTTGCATTAGCATACACTCTACGCATAGAGACTTGCCAATGGCTTGTTCAATTCTTTCCAAAAGCTAACGTCATCTTCATAATTTAGTGATGGCAATCTCCGACAGCACGAGCGATTGTTCCTGTGGAATATCCATGTACCCAAAGCCAAATTGACCTTGTGGCGTGACAATCGCGTATTGATTATCGACCCATGCGATGAAGCCTAGTGGGTTGGTTGGGACGGATGATGTCTCATGAACGGTTTGTCCATCGACTGAAAAACGCGCTCTTGTTGACTTCCATTCCAGCGTGTAGGTATGGGGTTCAAGTAAAAGGGACGAATCGATTAGTTTCTCACTTACACCAATTGCACGCTGTCCGATGCCCCACAAACGACGATAGACAGTAGGAATACGCATCAACAGAAAACCAATCGGAGCCATGGGTAATAATGTCAGAAATTGCCAGCGTTGTGCATTAAATGTCGCACACTTCCAACCCGTTGCGGGAACATCCATCGCCAGTTGCATCCGATTCGGTGGGGACGAAAAGAAGAACCACACCGCTTGAGGCAGACGAAATCCCCGTTCTCCCGGCACAAAGGGATGATTCCAAAAGCCAAAGCCAGCCGTGCCAAAGAGAGCAGTTGTGGCGTAGGCGCGCAGGCTTAAACGTAAGGGAGGGCGTAATGAAAATTGGGGATTTTGAGCATCATAATCCGTGATTTGAGCATTATGATAACGATCTTGTAATACGGAAGGTAAGGTTAAATGATAACGCTCATTATCATCTTTTATGACCTTTCCTAAACCGATTTCACCCTTTATCCATTTCATATGATATTACAATTTTGATACACCATTCAACTATTAAGGATATTATTACATGATAAATTAGGTAATTCGTACTAAAGTGCTTGCGCCCACACATTTTATCCCTTTATAGTAAGTCACAACATAGTTTCTGGCATTCTGTGAGATAGAACCATGAGCCGTACCACAACAATTTGTCAAATCTTACATACTGGCTATTGGCAAGGCGCAAAATACTTGGGTGAGCATATCGCCAAAGTCGTCTTCCATCCCAATGGTACAACTGACGAAGTGCCTTATTATTCGCTTGTCCCCAAATCCGACAACTGCGAAATGAGTGTGAATCGCTATACGGTCTATCGTCACAAAAACGATTCCATGATTGCGGTATCCGAATATCGCTTTCGGACTCAGCGTGGACCATGGCTCCCCTACGAAGGGTTGAGTGATGTGTCCCTCGCTATGGTCGATGAAGCCAATGCCCTCATGAAAAAATTAGAAGATGAAAACTGGGTCTTTTCCAAGACTTACGAGCGACGTTACAACACCCCCCGCTTTGAAATCAGTCAGGTTTATGTCTTACGTCAAAAAAATCAACATCCCGTCCAGCAAGCCTAAAATCAACGCCTCAATAAAATCGCACAACTAAATCACGCGCTCATTCCCACCATCTATGGGGACTTGCGCTCCAGTCGTCTTCGAGAAGGGCTGACCGAGCATCGTACTCACCAGCAAAGCCACATCCAGCGAGGTGATTTCCACGCCCAGCAGGTTCTTTGTCTTGTAGTCTTGGACACTCATGCCATAGTGTTCAGCCCGCTTTTGCAGGAGTTCATCCGTCCATAGTGCCGTATCAAACACCGCATCAGGATGAATGACATTCACGCGGATACCGTCACCAGCCAGTTCCAATGCCGCTACCCGTCCCAGTTGTGTCAGTCCTGCTTTTGTCACGGAATAGGCACTTGCACCCGGTCCCGGAGCTGGGAAATTCTTCGAGCCGATTAGCACCACTGCCGGTTCGATACCGTTTTTGAGATAGGGAATGCAGGCTTTTAGTAACTGCTGATGACTCGTCAAATTCAGCGCGAGACTCTGATTCCACACATCCATGTCCATCGCTTCGATACGTTGATTTTTTGGGAATGCTCCCACATTGCTCACAACCATATCCAGCCCACCAAATTGCTTGACAGTGGATTCGATAGCCTCTCGCACAGCTGAGTTGTCCAGCATATCCACGACAATGCCTCGCCTCGTAGGCGTATCGAGCATCTCTGTGATTTGAGGTTGAATATCAAGTGCGACTACCACCGCCCCTTGTTCATGCAAAACCTCTGCACAGGCTTTGCCGATGCCATTCGCCGCGCCTGTAACGAGTGCAACTCTGCCTTGATAGGGTGGGATTGCTCCTTTGCGTTTTAGTTTGGCTTGCTCCAATTCCCAATATTCAATGTCGAAGATGGGCTTCTCATCCAGCGGTTGCCAGCCTCCCAATGCTTCCGCCCGTTGGATGGACGCAATGGTATGTGCTACGACATCCTCCGCAATTGTCGACGCTTTGACTGTCTCACCAAAAGTTAGTGTTCCGATCCCTTTCCAGATGGCATAACGAGGCGCAGGGTCGAGCATTGTCAGTTTGCCATCATTATGTCGCTCGAAGTAAGCACGATAATCGCTGGCAAAGGACTGGATGGCATCAGATGGATTTTCATCCAACACAACCGGAATCCGCTTCGTGCGAATCACATGGTCAGGTGTGAGTAACCCACGTGTCCCAATCGACTCCACATCTTCACGCGAAGCAAAACCCACGTTCTCTGGCTGTTGATTCAATCGTGCAATCATCGGCTTACCCGCGATGTCGGATACTTGCTTACGGATTTTGCTCAATGCCAGCGTATCAAAATGGGGCGTTTGATTGAGTGTCTGCACCGTATCCCATGCCGAGTTTTGTTGGAGATAGGTTTCTGCTTCAGTGACAAGGCGTATCATATTCTCGTAACTCGTTTTGGCATCATCAGCAAAGGTGAAAATCCCATGATTCATCAGGATAATCGCTTCGATGCTCTGCCAATTGATGTCACGGGTTTGACGATAGATGGCTTGTGCCAAAGGGAAGCCCGGCATGATGTAGGGGATTATCAGCACACGTGACCCATACACTTGTCGTATCAGCTCCTCGCCATTGGGGATATTAGTTTGTGTGACAATCGCATCGGCATGCGTATGGTCAACGAACTTATGCGGAATTGCCGCATGGAGAATGGCTTCAACGGAGGGATTTGGTGCATCAGGATTAGTCATGGCGGCACGTTGCTTCTGCACCACAATCGTATCTGTGAGGTTATCTAACTCTGCCAACTTGAGCAAGATGTCCAGCTTCACAGGCGAAAAACCCCGACGCTCAATCGTCGCCAAATCCCAGCCACTCCCTTTGACGTATAGGATTTGCTCTTCCTCACCGAAGAGGTTGGTCTCTGTGATTTTGACGGATGTATTACCTCCGCCATGCAAGACTAAATCGGGATTTTGCCCCAATAAACGCGAGCTATACACACGTAAATCAAGGTCGTCATCGCAGGCTTGCGCGTCATGGTCATTCCAGAGGGATTGCATACATTTCTGCTTTCGCTGGGTCAAGTTGAATGTCAGCGATTGTACCCCTTCGCCTATCCCGCTACAATCATCCATGTTTGCCGAGAAGAGTCATTGTGTGTTCTATGAAACCTATCATCATTGATGCCATTCATCTCCATTGTGTATCCTTGCCTTTTGTCGAGCCATTGAAAACCAGCTATGGAGCAGAGCCGTTTAAGTCGGCAATTCTAGTAGAAGTGGTTACAGAAGATGGCGTTGTCGGTTGGGGCGAATCCGCACTCAAGACGAAGCCGAGTTATGGTGCCGAGACAATGACAACGGCTTCCCATATCATGCGCGAATTCCTTGTCCCTAAACTTGTCGGACAAACGATCCAACAACCCACCGATGTTCCTGCTCTACTGAAAAGTGTGCGTGGGAACCATCATGCCAAAGCGGGTATCGAATTTGCTGTGTGGGATGCCTACGCCAAAGCCAATGACATGCGTCTTACGGATTGTTTTGCTTCTTTTTTACCCGATGGACATACCCCTCGTTCTTATGCCGTTGTCGGCGTGAGTATTGGCATTCAACCCACGATTGAAGAAACGATTGCCATTATTCAAAAGCGACTCAATCAAGGTTATGGACGTATCAAGCTCAAAATTGCGCCGAATTGGGATGTCGACTTGGCACAAGCAGTACGTGAACATTTCCCCAATATCTCATTGATGCTGGATGCGAACTCGGCTTACACTTTAAGGGATGCCGATCATCTGAAACAGCTTGACGAATTGCACCTGCTCATGATTGAGCAACCGCTTGGCTATGACGATATTTACGAACACAGTCGACTCCAACCCCAACTGAAGACTCCCATCTGCTTAGACGAGAGCATTTATTCAGAACATGACTTACAACTGATGCTCACACTCGGCGCAGGGAAAATCCTCAATCTCAAACCGGTGCGCGTCGGCGGATTCACGGAAAGCCTCAATATTTATCAAGTCTGTGCAGAGAACCAAACGCCTTTATGGATTGGTGGGATGTTGGAAACAGGTATCGGACGGGCGGCGAATGTGGCACTTGCCTCCTTGCCAGCTGTGACCTTACCCTCTGATATTTCTGCTACAGACCGCTATTTCAATCCCGATTTGACGGAGCCACCCTTTGTTCTAGAGCAAGGCAGTCGCTTATCGGTTCCCGATGGCTTAGGCATTGGTGTAGAAGTCATACGAGAACGGGTCGAGGAAGCCGAGCAACGTTGGCAAGCCAACAACCCTTTTGGATAAGAATGACTGCACTAACTATGTCGAAATACGCTAAGCTGTGGCTGTTGATTATCCTGATGACAAGCCTATTCCAAACATCGGCTCAACAGACCCTCGAAATTCCTGAGCATCTGCAACTGCTATGGGAGCATGTGACGAACCAGCCCGATGACTTCGCCATTGCCTGTTTACCGATGCAAAATCCGGCGGATACGGTCCTCTACAACGGTGACAACTTCCCGCTGGCTTCTGTCTCCAAGTTGCTGATATTTATTGAATACGCTCGCCGTGTGGACGTGGGTACAATCCCACTTGACGAAATTGTTCCGATTGGAACGCTCAATCGTTATAATCTGCCCCGCACCGATAGAGGCGCACATGACCGCTTCTTAGAGCAATATCCCGAAGGCATTGAAACACTCCCCCTATGGGAAGTCGCCACAGAAGGCATGATGCAATTTAGTTCCAACGCCGCCTCCGATTATCTGCTAGATAGACTGTCGCCGGTGGATTGGGACGCGCTCTATTTGGAACTCGATCTCTTCCGCACGGATGCCCCCCACTCACTGACAATGATTCCCTTGCTGATGAACAATCATGAAACCGGCTTAGTCGAATTGGACGAGGTTGCAGAGTTGTCCGTTGAGCAGGGAGAGACCTACTTGAATCAGTATATCAATGATGAAATGTGGCGCGCCGATGAAATTGAACACCGCACCTTCAATCGTCGTTTTCCCGATTGGGGGATTCAATCCGCCATTCTGCAATACCATACGGCGACGAGCAACATTGGTGACTTCCTGAGTCTCATGCGGATTATCTATGGCAACAGCCCGATACTATCCGACAATGTAAAATTCATGATTCGCACCGCATTGCAATGGCGCAATAGTGACTTCATCAATGCCAATTATGCAGAATATGGTTCCAAACTCGGCTTCTATTCCGGCGGGACACTCACCCTCATTGCCTATGGTGAACCCTATAATGCCCAACCTGTGATTTCGGTGATTTTCTTCCGCGACATTCCCCGTGGGACTTATTTCAACTTGGTGCGTGAGGATAGCATCGGCGATTTGGCACACTGGCTCAATATCAACAGTTGTGTTGGCTTGCGTGAGA
>JANQRM010000541.1 GCA_028284565.1 Anaerolineae bacterium
ACGACATCCAGCGACCACCTCTACATCTACCCGAATGATGTCACGCTGGAAGACCAAATCCGTGCCTCACAAGATATTGGGATGCGTTTTCATGCCTCGCGTGGCGCGATGAGCTTAGGCGAGAGCAAAGGCGGATTACCACCCGATAGCGTGGTCGAAGAAGAGCCGGACATCCTTAAAGATACTCAGCGTGTGATTGAAACATGGCACAATGCAGACCGTCACTCGATGTTGCGGATTGTGGTTGCGCCCTGCTCACCCTTCACGGTGACGCAAGACCTCATGCGCGAATCAGCGAATCTTGCCCGTGAGTATGGCGTGCATCTGCATACTCATCTGGCAGAGAATATAAAAGACATTGAGTTCACCCGCGAAGTCTTCAATCAAACGACAAGTGAATACATCCAAGATGTCGGCTGGGTGGGGGATGATGTGTGGCACGCGCATTGTGTCATGCTGACGGATGGCGATATTGATCTGTTTAGCAAGTCACAGACGGGCATTTGTCACTGTCCCTCGTCGAATATGCGTCTGGCATCGGGCATTGCACCCATTCGCAAGCTATTGGATGCCAACGTGCGTGTCGGCTTAGGCGTGGATGGGACAGCCTCGAATGACACGGGTCATCTGATGAATGAAGCCCGTCAAGCTCTCTTGTTACAACGAGTGAATGGAGAACCTAACCCCGCTGAACTTAAAGTGCGCGAAGCACTCGAAATCGCAACATTGGGCGGTGCTTCAGTTTTGGGACGCGACGACATTGGCGCAATTGCCCCTGGCATGTCCGGAGACTTCATCGGATATGATTTGAATGACATTCGCTTTGCGGGCGCACTGCATGATCCCGTTGCCGCGATGGTCCTTTGTTATCCTGGCAATGTGGATTTGTCCGTGATAAATGGCAAGGTTGTGGTGCAAGATGGGCAATTCACGACGATTAATTTACGAGAAGCCATTAACCAACACAATCGGTTGTCGAAACAACTCATTAATCGGGAATAGCAAGGGTACTGGAGAAATATTATGACTGTGGTTGACCGATTAGCCGTTGCACGTGGTGACAAACCCGCTGATTTAATCCTACGCAATGTCCAACTTGTCAATGTGATTTCGGGCGAAATCTATCCTACAGATATTGTGGTGCATGACACCTATATCGTCGGTCTGGGTGAGGGGTATGAAGCCAAAGAGGAAATCGACCTCACTGGAAAATACGTTTGCCCCGGTTTTATTGACGCGCATGTGCATATCGAAAGTAGCCTGTGTACACCGCCTCAATTCTCTCGCGCGGTCCTTCCGCATGGTGTCACGTCGGTTGTGACCGACCCGCATGAAATCGCGAATGTGCTTGGCTTAGAGGGGATGCGCTTCATGTTGGAGCAGGCGAAGTATGGCGTACTCAATATGTTTGTGATGGCATCGAGTTGTGTCCCAGCCACGCATATGGAAACGAGTGGGGCGAAACTAGAAGCGGAAGACCTAGCAACCTTGCTGAATAACGAATGGGTCATTGGTCTGGCAGAAGTGATGAATTATCCGGGCGTAGTGCTTGGTGATGAAGGGATGCTTGACAAAATCACCATGTTCGATCATCTTGTCTTAGATGGACATTGCCCGGCATTGGCTGGCAAGCCACTTAATGCCTATGTCACAGCGGGTATCCAAAGTGAACACGAATGCACCACCGTCGAAGAAGCCCTCGAAAAACTCCGTGCTGGACTGACCATCTTCATTCGTGAGGGGACAGCGACGCGCAATCTATTGCCTCTCTTACCAATGGTGACACCAGAGAATCACGCGTTTATCTGCTTTTGTACAGATGACCGCATACCGGCGAGCCTTTTGGATGACGGCTCGATTGACATGATGATTCGCACGGCGATTGAGTTTGGCATTGACCCGATGATGGCAATTCGTATGGGGACGTTGAACACGGCGCGCTACTTCGGCTTACGAGAACATGGCGCAATCGCCCCCGGACGACGGGCAGATATGGTGGTCTTTTCTGATTTGCAGAATCTCCAGCCAGAGATGGTCTTTCGTGGCGGGGAATTGGTGGCACAGGATGGCGAGATGCTGGTCGATACAACGCCGAAGCGTTCCATCACGCTACGAAGTACGATGAATATCAAAACCGACTCGATTGACTTTCGTATCCCTGCCAATGGTGAGCAAGTACGGGTCATCGGGCATATCCGTGACCAAATTGTGACGGAGCATTTGATTGAATCCCCTAAAGTTGAAAATGGCGAAATCGTTGCGGATACCGAGCGCGACATTCTCAAAATGGTTGTGATTGAACGTCACAAAGCAACAGGGAATATCGGCAAAGGTCTCATTCACGGTTTTGGACTCAAGCGGGGTGCAATTGCTGGGACGGTGGCGCATGACCATCATAACTTGATTGTCATTGGCGCAGATGATGTGAGTATGAAGCGGGCGGTGGATGCAGTGATTGAGTTGCAAGGAGGCGTGGTGGCGGTTGATGGGGATAAAATCCTCGCGGAATTGCCTTTGCCTGTGGCGGGTGTGATGAGTGACCGTCCGATTGATGAAGTGCGCTCTGCTTACGATGCGATTATCCAATCGGCACAGCAATTAGGCAGTACTTTAACTGACCCCCTGATGGCGATGAGTTTCATGGGA
>JANQRM010000555.1 GCA_028284565.1 Anaerolineae bacterium
GGCTTTGAGGAAATCAGTTTGTTGAGTCTGTCGTCATCCGATTATGTCTGGGTACATGAGCTAGTCGAAGAAGTGAATCGTGTCTATGCAGGTGCAGGCTTGAGCATGAGTTTGCCGAGCCTGCGTATTGAGACAGCGAGCGCAGAGTTGCTCGATAAACTGGGCGATACTCGTCGCAGTGGTTTTACCTTTGCTCCCGAAGCCGCCACAGAAAAAATGCGTGATATCATCAACAAATATGTGTCAGACGAGCAAATCTTACAAACCGCACGAGATGTCTATTCACGCGGTTGGCGGACAATCAAGTTCTACTTCATGATTGGACATCCAGAAGAAACGATGGAAGATGTCCAAGCTATTGTCGATTTGTGTAAAGCAACCCTAGCAGAAGGTCAGAAATTACTCGGCAACAAAGCTACATTGAATGTCGGTGTCAGCACCTTTATTCCCAAACCCCACACACCATTCCAGTGGGTTCCACAGGATGATTATGAGCAAATCCAAGCAAAGTATAAGTTGCTCAAAAAAGAGTTACGTGGACAAGGTTTACACTTACGCTGGAATGATATCGAAGGGATTGAATTTGAAGGTTGGATGAGTCGTGGAGACAGACGGTTGGGTGCAGTCATTGAGAAAGCATGGCGCAAAGGGTGTCGTTTTGACGCGTGGCAGGATAAGCATTATCATCGCCTGTGGTTAGAAGCCTTTGAAGAAGCAGGACTAGAACCCTCATTTTATACCCATCGTAAACGAGATATTGATGAAGTTTTCCCTTGGGATCATATCGATGTCGCAGTCCATAAGAAGTTTCTCAAAGAAGATTACTTGATGAGCATCAATCGAGAAACACGAGTAGATTGCCGAGATAAATGCTTCGCGTGCGGTATTTTGCCCAAATTTGTTAAAGAACGTTCAACAACCGAAGCGATGGCATGGGAATGTCCACCTGTGAAACCAATTCATGAACGTAAACATGACCGAGTTGCCAACGTCACGTTGTTGAATTAGACATTAACCGACGATAGATATAAGACAAGAAGACGGTTCATTGCCGTTTTTTGCTTTGGATAGCACATGAAAGATAATATCGAACGACAGCTTATTGAAGTCGACGGTCTCAAGATTGCTGAGACAGTGATTGGTGCGGGAAAAGCCCTCCTGATGTTGCACGGTTGGGGAGCAAATATCGACCTCCTAAATCCGCTAGCACAGAAGATGATTCGGCTAGGCTATTGTATCTATATGCTTGATATGCCCGGTTTTGGAGACAGCGATGAGCCACCATCAGCTTGGACAGTTTTTGACTATGCGAAATTTACTCTAAAGTATTTAGACCATCATCAACTTGAACAAGTCTATCTATTCGGACATTCTTTTGGTGGGCGCTTAGGTCTAGTTTTAGGAGCCGACTATCCCGAGCGTATTCTCAAAATGGGACTTGCCGACAGCGCAGGCATTATCACATCCACACCAAAAGTAAAGCAGTTGCGCCTCTCAGTCTATAAAACGATCCGCGATGGACTTTACCAACTTGGTGGAAAAAGCCTCGCTGATTCTCTGCGAGATTGGTATGGAAACCGCTATGGTTCAGCCGATTATCAACAGGTATCTGGGATCATGCGAGAAACCTTTGTTAAGGTTGTGAACGAAGATTTGCTCCCTTATGCAAAGCGTGTCTCTATCCCAACTATACTGATTTGGGGTGAGAAGGATGAAGATACTCCACTTTGGCAAGGACAACTTTTAGAAAGAACCATATCTGATGCAGGACTTGTCATCTTTGAAGGTGCGGGACATTACAGCTACCTAGAACAGCCAGAGCGAACTGCTAAAATCCTAGACGCATTATTTAAGAGTGAGTAAATTGTTACAATGAACCTTGTTTTCTCGTGCTATAGTTCTAGTAGACTGACAATGAGGAGAGGCAACCTATCATGGCAAGAATTGAACGGCATATTGTTATCCAAGCAGATACAGATTCAATCGATCATTATGCTTTAGACGCGAACACTTATCCACAATGGTTTGCGGGAGTCGAAAGTGTTGAGGTTGATTCCCAATTCCCAGAAGTGGGTGGCAAGGCTGAAGTTGAATATAAGTCAGCGGGCATGACCTTTCATTTGACTATGACATCAGCATCCATTGAAAAAGGTGAACACTTTCACATCAATATGGAGGGGATGATTTCTGGCACACAAAACTGGCATTATGAATCTGAAGGTGATGGCACTCGTGTTTATTGTGTATTCGATTATCAGATGCGTGGTGGAGGTTTGGGGGCGATTGCCGATAAGCTGGTGGCTGAACGGATGAATAGACAAAACCTGGAAAAAAGTTTGGACAATTTGAAAGCCATTGTCGAAGGTTAAATAACTACTCAAGGCTTGTTGGAGACAATGAGCCTTTTTGATTCCCCCTCTTTTCTATCCCTGTAACCACTATAATAAGCAAGCATTGATGTCACAGATAGGTCATTGGATGTCGCCATTGTTATTGGGAATCTTAGCCATCATCTGGTTAGTTGGGACTTGGCTACGAATTTATCGACAAGCGCGTTTCTTCCAAATCGAAGAGTATATGAGCCTACGGTATTTACGCTGGTTGATGCAATCACGTGAACTTTGGCTACCGATACGCCCAATCGTTCTGTGGTTCATCGGCAGTGCTTTAGCAGTGTTTTTAGGAGAAGCTCCCGGTTCCCAACTCCCGATAATACTGATGATCGTATTTACTGTGATTGCTGTAATTCCATCCCTTGAAGGTGAAGTGAAAAAAGCCTTTATACGAACCCAACGGGCAACGCGGATTCTAGGCGCAAGCTTTATGATTGCCACAATCGGATTAATCATCCTCTACCTTATCCAAAGTCGTTTACCGTTGTCTGATATTGCGGTTGCAGAAGTTCCCATCGCAAGTGGTATCGGTCTCCTCGTATTTTTGTTTGCGCCGATTTGGTTAGTGCTCGGTAATATGTTGATGATTCCAGTTGAAGCTACCTTTCGCAGGCGGTTTCTCAGTCTAGCGAAATCGGTCATGGAAGACGTGCAACCAACTGTCATTGGGATTACCGGAAGTTATGGGAAAACCACGACCAAACATTTTCTTCAGCATATCCTCAGTGCGCGCTATCGCGTGTATGCCACGCCAAAGAGCTATAACACCCTCATGGGCATAAGTCTCGCTATCAATCAAGATGTCGCAGATGATTATAGTATTGAGTATTTCATCAGTGAGATGGGTGCATATGTTCCCGGCGAGATAGAACGCATCTGCCAACTCACGCCACCTCATATCGGTATTATCACTTCGGTGGGTCCGCAACACTTAGAGCGATTTGGGACACTAGAAAATACGTCTATTGCGAAATACGAACTAATTAAGGGACTACCTCCTGATGGTACAGCTATGTTCAATTGGGACAATGAATATGTCCGCAAAATGTTTAACAAGGGCTATCCTGAGAATCGCATTTCCGTGAGCAAGGAACTCTCAGTTACTAAGGCGAAGTCACTCGGTATTCGCTTTGTTGCTTCCAATATAGAAGAATCACTATCGGGCATTCGTTTTACTGTTACAGATACCACATCGGATGAATCCTCTCAGATTGAAACATCGCTCTACGGTGAACATAATGTAACGAATCTGCTCTTAGTGATTGCAGTAGCCATTGAAGAAGGTTTAACGTTAAGAGACATTGCTATCCGCGCACGAACTCTACAGCCAGCGGAAAGTCGCCTTGTCCGACAAACTACCGATGCTGGTATCACGATATTGAATGATGCTTATAGTGCCAATCCAGAAGGGGCAAAAAGTGCGCTCAAAGTCTTGGGCTTACATCAGACTGGCAAGCGATTGCTTATCACACCGGGGATGGTCGAACTTGGAGACTTACAAGAATCGGAGAACAGAAAACTAGGACAAGAAGCAAGCCAATATGCTACAGATGTAATTTTGGTCGGTAAAACCCAGACCGAACCTATCCTTTCTGGGCTTGTCGATGAAGATTTTGACCAAGACCATATTCATGTTTTGGATACCTTGACGGAAGCAGTCGATTGGTATAAGCAACATTTAGAAACCGGTGATACTGTGTTATTTCTGAATGATTTGCCCGATACGTATTAAGATTTCTATAAGAAGCAAAGTTAGAAGGATCGAATAGGATGGCATTATTTATTTTATTGGTACTCATCATGTGTAATGGTTTATTCGCCATGACAGAATTTGCTGTCATCTCTGCACGACCAGCCCGTCTACGAGAACTCGCTGAACAGGGACACAGTTCCGCGCGTAAAGCTCTTCAATTAGCTGAAGCTCCAGAACGATTTTTATCTGCTATTCAAGTCGGCATTACACTCATTAGTATTCTTGCAGGTGCTTATGGTAGTTCGACAATTGCCCAGGATTTATCGACACAATTCCAAATCGATCCCACAGTGACTGTCGGGATTGTGGTTGGTGCAACGACCTATCTTTCACTTGTTATTGGGGAACTCGTCCCAAAGCAAATCGCTCTTAGAAATGCCGAAACGATTGCTTTATGGTTGGCACGTCCAATATCCCTGTTCTCTCTCTTGGTTGCGCCGGTTGTTTGGTTATTGAGCTTATCGACCCGCCTAATATTGCGATTATTGGGGATAAGTGATGTCTCTCGAACCCCAGTTACAGAGTCTGAAATCCTTCATCTCGTAAAAGAGGGTGTTGATATAGGTGCATTTGATATCAATGAACCCCAATTAGTTGAAGCCGTGTTTCGATTAGATGAGTTACGAGTTCGTAGCATTATCACACCCCGCCCCACTTTAAATGCTTTAGATATCAACGGCGATGAAGCTGAAATCAAGCAGACCATCATTGATGATCCACATTCGGTTTATCCAGTTTATGAAGACACGACAGATAATATCATTGGGATTGTCCAGAGCTTTGATTTACTTGTTCAACAGCTTGAAAAGCGTCGATTATCCTTTCAGGAACTGTTGTTATCCCCGCCCTTTATACCAGAAAACGCATCCGTATCTGACCTATTGCACGCCATTCAAAATTCTGAAATTGACACGACGATTATCATTGATGAATATGGTGGTGTTCTTGGGATTATCACTTTGCATGATTTATTGGAAGCTATCATTGGCGAGATGGATGTTGATCAGCCAGAAGCGATCCAACGTGCAGACGGCTCATGGCTCTTAGACGGATTACTTCCTCTGCATGAGTTGCAGGAAGTTCTACCTGACATTACCATACCTGAAGATGAAATCGGGAATTACCAGTCCCTAGCTGGTTTTGTACTCACCCGATTCGGACGTATACCCAAAGCGACCGACACATTCATGTGGAATAATTATCGTTTTGAAGTATTAGACATGGACAATAAGCGCATTGATAAAGTGTCGGTCAATTTACTGAGCGAATCATCTGATGACGTATCACACACCACTGAATGAGCTCTCCTTCACGACCGTTCGTATAGAAACGGCTCGACAAAGTTCGATGCAAACAGGAACCGGATTCTTTTTTGATTATCAGTTTGGACAGCTCAATGCCCGCTTCTTGGTGACGAATCGACATCTTGTTGAAGAAGCAGATCACGGGAAGTTCTGGATAACCTTAAGACAGGACCAAAAACCGATTACAAATCGTCATCACATGGTGGAGATGAGCAAGTTTGCACGCTATTGGTTTTTCCATCCTGATGAACAAGTTGATGTTGCCATTCTCCCCTTTTATCGTGTCATGACCCGTTTAAAACAGCGTGGAGTGTCACTTTATTATAAGACGATTACACAGAGTCTGATTGCAAGCAAACATCAACAACAAGCCATTCCCGCTATGGCAGAAGTCGTCTTTTTTGGGTATCCCGATGCCCTATACGATCCAAATACTCATCAACCGATAGCTAAACGCGGGATGGTTGCCTCCCCTATTCACATGAATTATCAATCCAAGCCCGTCTTCTTAGTCGATGCCTCTATCTTGCCCGGCTCAGGTGGGAGTCCAGTCTTTTTATATCCACAGGAACTGCACAATGGGCATACCTGCAAACCACCCTACTTTTTAGGCATTCTTGCAAGCAACTTCATCCGCAGTAGCACAGGTCGAATTCAAATTACCCCTATTCCATCGCTGCTATCCAGTGAACAGGCAGTTCCCCAGACACTCAACTTGGGAATTGTAAACCGCGCAAACACAATTATCGAGGCCATTGCACATTTGATGAAAAAGCTCAAACTTTCAAAATGAAACAATTCCGATAGCACTAAGGTTGATCTTGACGATACATCAAAGTCAGCGCATCCTTAGCCAGTTTGAATGAGCAAATTGGAGTTGTGGTCCATGAGCGTAAGACGTAAAACGACAGTTGGTGTGATTTTTGGTGGACGCAGTGTTGAGCATGATGTGTCGATTGTCACAGGCAATCAGGTGATGAAGGCATTTGATACCAATCGTTACGATGTCGTTCCCATCTATATCTCGCGTAATGGCAAATGGATGACAGGCGAACCTCTGCGTGACCTCAAAAATTTTGAGGGAGATACCGTTGCCAATCATCAAGCTGTGATTCCTTGTCTCTTATCGCCAGATATTCGTCATCATGGGTTGATTGTCAATCCACTTACTGGACGATTCCAAAAAAGTGAACTTTTGCGCCTTGATGTGGTTTTTCCAACGATTCATGGGTCGCATGGCGAAGATGGGACATTACAGGGACTTTTTGAATTGGCAGATATTCCATATGTCGGGTTCGCTACATTAGGCTCTGCCTTAACAAACGATAAAATCATGACGAAGCAAGTGCTCCGTCAGTATCAGATACCCGTTCTCGATGATGTAACCTTCAGCCGAGTCGATTGGTTGGAGCAACCTGAGAAGATTGTTGAGCGCATTAAGAGTACCCTCGCCTATCCTGTCTTTATTAAACCTGCCACTTTAGGTTCAAGCATTGGTGTTGGACGTGCTGACAACGATGACTTAGTCCGTGTCTCAATTGATATTGCCGCCAATTTTGACAGGCGAATTTTAGTAGAAAGTGCCATGGTGGGTGGTATTGAAATCAATTGTGCCGTGATGGGTTACGGTAATCAAGTCGAGGCATCCACCTTAGAACAACCGGTTTCATGGGATGAGTTCTTATCGTATGAAGATAAATATCTGCGCGGAAATGAAGGCATGAAAAGTGCAGATCGTATTATTCCTGCACCTATTAGCGAAGACCTTACGAGTAAAATCAAACAAATCAGTGTTGATGCCTTTAGAGCTGTTGATGGGCAGGGAATTGCGCGAATTGATTACTTGGTCAAACCCGATGACAATGAAGTCTACCTCAATGAGCTAAATACAATGCCCGGCTCACTCGCCTTTTATCTGTGGCAAGAGGACGGACGTTCCAACAGTGACGTTGTAGATAAACTCGTGAAAATTGCTAAAGATGCTCACGCAGAAAAACGGCGCAACCTCTATGACTACAAAACAAACTTGGTCAGTGTTGCGTCAGCGCGCGGGGTAAAAGGCAGTAAAGGCGTCAAAAGCCGATAATATTACGACATTCAAACATCCTTGATTAGACAAAATTTCAAAACAGACCTACAATCGTAAGGTGTTATCCTGCCTACTGTTGGGAGTGAATTCAGGTGAATCGACGGTTCATTGGCTACAGTCTCATTGCGTTACTCATCTTAAGTGCGTGTGATAGTTCAAATGGCGCATCAGTGTCCCCCACGGCAACCTTACAAGGTGCATCTGTACCAACACGCGTTCCAACCGATACACCAACGCCAACAGCAACACCCACCAATACGCCAACAAGTACGCCGACCTATACACCAACGCCAACCAACACACCGACTGAAACACCCACCAATACACCGACCAACACCGACACTCCTTCCCCATCGCCGACACCGACGAACACCTTTACACCAACACCCTCTCCCACACCAACCATTGATACTGAGCAGGTGCAACAACTCATTGAAGATGGCGATGCTTTCTTAGATGCTGGACGCTATGACCGAGCCATTGCCGAATTTACCGATGCGATCGAACTTGACCCCAATGCAGTGGATGCTTATGTTGGGCGCGGTTTAGCTTTTATCAATTTGGATGAACTGGAAGATGCGCTGGCAGACTTTGACATCGCTCTTGAACTCGACCCAGAGAATTCAGATGCTTATAACGGGCGAGGATTGATCTTTTACTATCAAGATGATAATGAGAACGCCATTGAGGATTATACGCTTGCAATCGAGAACGACTCCGAAAACTACATCGCTTACTATAACAGGGGTTTAGTCTATTTCAATCAAGGCGATTATGATTTGGCAATTTCTGATTTGACGGAAGCTATCAACATTGAACCAGAAGACCCTGATTCATTTTATCTTCGTGGAATTTCTTATACCAGCATTGACGACTTCGACTCAGCCATTGAAGACCTTACAACGGTAGTCAATCTGGATACCACCTATACAGAAGCTTATGGCGAGCGCGGTGTCGCCTATTATCTCAATGAGGATTTCGAGTTGGCAGTTTCTGATTTAGAACAGTACCAGCAATTAGCTGGCGGCTCCGCCGATGAATATTATTTAGATTTCTTAGAGGATGCACAACAAGAATTAGCTACCGTTGCCACACCAACAGGTCCCCAAATAACATCAACCCCGCCCCCAGTTGATGGGGTTGTCCGTCCAATTATATTTAATCAACCCGTGATGGGAACGATTACAGCCAACATTGGTGCGGTTCGTTTTGAATTCATGGGACGTGCTGGAGACCGCGTTGATATTACCTTAGTTGCCACATCAGGCAACTTAGACCCCTTAGTTCTCTTGCTCGACAATAACGGCAACGTTCTGGCACAAAATGATGATGGTCCCGCGAGTATGGGACGCAATTCCCTGCTCGGTGATTTCATGTTGCCCCAAAATGGCAATTACATCATCGTCGCCACACGTTTCCAACAAGAGTTAGGGACAACAATTGGTGACTTTGAACTTGAACTGAGTCGCCCCGGAGAGGGTCCGCCACAGCCACCGCCCGGTGGTGAAGGTCGCCCAATTGCAAATGGCGAAACCTTACCCGGACGCATTAACAATGACATGCCCGGCAATCGTTTCAATTTCATGGCACGCGAGGGCGAGGTTATCACAATTGAGATGCGTGTCATCAACGGCACATTAGACCCACTTCTGGTTTTGCTCGATATTAATGGGAATGAAATCGCACAAAACGATGATGATCCAGAACTAGGAGGACGCGATTCGGCGATACGAGACTTTGTTATTCCAGTAGATGGGCGATATACAATCATCGCCACCCGCTTCCAACGTGATGTGGGTAGAACAGTGGGACAATTTGAAATCTCATTTTCATCATCAGGTGGAGATGGGAATAATGGCAACATTCCGCCACCAACCGGCAGCACGTTGCAATATGGCGATCGTGTGGAAGCTGAAATTACTGGCGATGAATCTGAAGTTCGTTGGACGTTTGAAGCCGAAGCAGGCGATGTTGTCGATATTCAAATGAATGTCATCGATGGCAATCTTGACCCGCTCCTGTCACTTTTAGCTAGCGGTGAAACGGAACTCATCGTAAATGATGATGATACTCAAAGCCCGACCCCAACACGCAATTCCTTCATTCGTGGCTTTGTGATTGAAGAAGGCGGGACCTACACCATTTTGGCAACCCGCTTCCAACAAAATTTAGGCAGTACAACGGGTTTATTTGAACTCATCTTAGAGCGTGGCACAGAGGGTTCTGTACCTGATAATGCCTTGCTGAATGTCCGAACCACGACAATTGAATATGGGGATGTGATAACAGGTACAATTAATAGTGATATGCCTCAAGTTGTCTTTACATTCGAGGGGACACAAGGAGATGTTGTCAGTATTCGCCTTGTTGGAACATCTGGAACACTTGACCCCTTTCTCATTCTACTCGATGCAGTTGGCGAAGAACTCATTTCTAATGATGATGACCCCATTGTTGGCGGGCGTGACTCGTTTATCCCTGAATTTGAACTACCTGAGACTGGAACATATACGATTATCGCGACCCGTTTTCAGCAAAATTTGGGTGCGACAACCGGCAATTTTGAACTCACACTCGTCAGTAATGACTTATCGACTTAGCTGACTTTGCTCAGACGGGACAAAACGATACCCCACTCCATATTCATTGTGAATATAGGTTGGATTCTTGGGGTCGGGTTCAATCTTGCGCCTAAGATGTGAAACATATATGCGTGGATAATGATGTTCACTCTGGTATTCCACACCCCAGACATTTTCAAGTAATTGATTAAAGCTAAAAACTTCACCCGGACGTGTGATAAAGGTAGCTAGCAATTTGAACTCTGTCGGGGTCAAGCGTACATCATTCTCATCGACAGATACACGGCGGGTTTTCAAATCCACAGCTAAATAGGGGTCTTCATAAGAGGTAATCGGTTGCGGTTGATTTTCTTGAGACAACTGTGCGCGCCGGAGTAGCGCTTTTACCCGTGCATGGAATTCAATTTTGCCCATTGGCTTGAGCATATACTCATCTGCACCTGCATCCAACCCTTGAGCAATTTCTTCTTCAGAGACCGCATGGGCTGTCATCATCAAAATCGGCACATTCGATGTCTCACGTATCTTACGACAGACTGTCAAACCATCCATCAGAGGCAAGGCAATATCAAGAAGTACCAGATCAAATTTTGAATCTTGGAAGGCACGTAATCCTTCTAAACCTGTCTTAGCGACAACTACTTGATACTCATTGCGTTTCAAATCCATTTGTAACAAACGCGAAAGCTCAAGATCATCTTCAACAATTAAAACAGCCCCAGCCATACGTCAATCCTAATTCCCTTTTTGTTCTACCTTTATTTTACCAGTATCAGGAAATCAACGATAGTTCAGAAGCACAGGTGGAGTTGGACTACACAAGAATGTTGCTCTGGGATGAGATATGCTATCCTACATTCATAAATAAACTTCTAATGGAACTTTCTGTGATAGATAACATTGAACAATCTTCTCAAATTCATAAAGCCATCGTCTATGGGGAGACTGCCAAATCCCAATATGCGTCCACTCGTCAAGAACGCTTGCTCGATAGTATACCCGGCGCATTAGCGTGGTTTGCCCTACTCTTCTGTATCATCAGTGCTATTTTCTTCCCAAATGCAGGCATCCTTTTAGCAACCATCATTGCCGTATATACCGCGGGTCGCTTTCTTATCGCTGGTATAATGAATGGGATTGGACTGCGTTATATCCAAAATTGGGAACAACGTGATTACTATGCAGAATATTTAAATGATGCGACGGATGACTCTCTAGCGTGGGATAATGTCCATCACGTGGTGATTATCCCAAACTATAGTGAACCGATTCACATTTTAGAACGCACTTTAGATAGCCTCAAAGCACAATATGAAGCCAAGTCGCGCATGACAATAGTGCTGGCAATGGAAGAACGCGAAGTAGGTAGCGAAGCCAAAGCACAAGAACTAAAAGCAAAGTATGAAAATGACTTTGCACACATCTTCTACACTCTGCATCCAAGCACCACTATCGGCGAAATCAAAAGCAAATCCCCCAACCAAAGCTACGCAGCTCGTTGGGTGAAGCAACATTTTGTTGATGAGCTTGGATATGACATCAATCATATTGTTGTAACGACAATGGATGCCGATACACGCTGGCATCCAAAGCATTTTTATGCTCTCACCTATCTATTTGCCACAGATAACAACCGCTACCGTTGTTTTTGGCAGGCTCCCATTCGGTACTTGGGCAATGTTTGGGA